>NZ_JOPI01000023.1:0-182682 GCF_002153695.1 Acetobacter sp. DsW_059 | reverse complement strand
CGGTAAGCCTGTGAATCACAATCTCTCGCTCAGTTCAATAAATTAACAGGTCCTGAGCCTAGATGCAGAAAAAAAATTTATGTGATATATCAACCGAATAAGGTTCTTGCAGAGATAAATATCATCTCATTTTCTTTCTGATGGTTCTAACTTATGGGTAATACTCCTTCAGCACTTCAGATCCGACTGGCTGAAAAAATTGTCTCACTTGTTCGTATGGAAAGCTGGCAAACAGGCCATCATCTGACTGAAGATGCCCTGAGCGATATTCTGGTCACCTCACGGACCCCTGTCAGAGGCGCTCTTATTTATCTTGCAGAAGCAGATTTTCTGGAACGAAGACCACAGAAGGGTTTTTATGTTAAAAACCCGGAAATAAATCCTTTTGAAGAAAAAAATGATATATCTGCAGCAGACGAAAATGATATATACCAGAAAATAGCACTTGATCGCCTGAAACATACCTTACCTGATACAGTCAGTATGAGTGAACTGGTGCGCCGTTACAATATATCGCGCGCCAGGATGCTGCATGTACTCACAAGAATAGCATCCGAAGGCTGGGCGGAGCGCAGGTCAGGCAATGGGTGGGCATTTCAGACACTGATAGATAACGTCGATGCCTATAAAGAAAATTACCTTTTCAGGGCAACGTTAGAGCCCGCTTTTATGCGCAGTGAAGACTTTTACCCCGATGATCTTATTCTGCTACGCCTCAAAGAAAAACAGGAATTTGTTAAAAATGAAGGCTACAAATTCCTCAGTTCTATAGAATTTTTTCAGATTGATGCAGAGTTTCATGAAACTCTGGCCACAATGACTGGCAACCGTTTTTTTATACGCGCTCTGAAACGCGCTAACCAGCTACGACGCCTTATGGAGTACGGACTACCTCCTGACCATAAATTTATACAACGTGTCTGCCTGGAGCATATTGCCGTTATAAATGCCCTTTTAAATAAAAACATCAAAGCAGGCGCAACATTACTTAAAAATCACATTACAAAAGGTATGATTTTCAAATCTCACTCCCTCATGAGTATAGCAAAAGAAAAATAATAACCTCATAAAAACCAAAATATTTAAAATTGTTTTTTTTCATTCTGACATAAATCAGACAACACTCTTTCCTGCTGCTCTATTTGCGTTCAATATCCTCAGCACTATCCCACTTTCATATGCAGGGGTCTGCTGCGTGCCTGAACCGCAATCACTTTATAACCTTAAAGAAAACATTGTTCACCATGCAACGCGGCAGCCACATATTCTGATCGTTGAAGATGATGACGAAATCAGATTACTGCTCGAACAATATCTGTCGCAAAAAGGGTACGTCACCTCAGCAGCTACCGACATGGAAGGCATCGAGCTTATTTTTGCAAGAGATCCTGTTGATCTCATTCTTCTTGACCTCATGCTTCCTAAGGAAGACGGCAGAACATTGTGTCGTTACATTAAAGAAAAAACTAATCTCCCCTTATTAATTATCAGTGCTCTTTCAGAAGTCAGCGACCGTATCACCGGCCTTAACCTTGGTGCTGACGACTATATTGCCAAACCTTTTGACCCAAGTGAGCTTGAGGCACGTATTCGGGCTGTTTTTCGACGCAATCAGAATACCGGCCTGCCTCAGGAGTATCGTTTTGGTACATGGCTTTTTTTGCCACGCAAAAGCATACTTTATAGTCAAAAAGGTGTGCGGATTACTCTGACGGGTGCTGAAACTAAATTACTACAGGAATTTTGTCTCAACCCTGAAATACTTATGAGCCGTGCCATGCTGGTTGAAGCTCTGAAAGGAGATGCTGATGAACTTGAACCTCGTGCCATTGATCTGATTATTAGCAGATTAAGACGAAAACTTTCAGAAGAAGGTGGTCAGCTCGAGCTTATTCGTACAGTCCGTGGTGAAGGCTATATTTTTCAGCCTCAAACACAGCGCTCAGAAGGCTAGCCTTCTCATGACAGTCCGTTACACACTCTGGCCACGCCGTATTTCCACTCAGATGTCGGCTATTCTTATCATCTGTATGCTGACAACATTGTTCATCATCGCCTGTCTTCTGACTATTTTCAGGCCTTATGTTCCTCCTGTACCCTATGGCCCATGGGCAAGCACTATGGCCCTTGAAACAGGCTTTACTGCTATAGAAAGTCTGCCTGAGGCTGAGCAACCTGTTTTTGCCAGAAAAATTTCCAATCCTGACCTCAGTTTTTTCGTCAATGAAAATGTTCCATGTCAGGAAAAAGCCAGTGCTTTCTCCACTGAAGGCTTACGCCGCATACTACAAAGCCGACATGCTGACACACTTGTCAGCGTCAAAACCTGCAGCACTGATGACCCGGGTACAACAGTAAGTTATGTCAGCTTTGACCGTGGACGGTATATTGCACTTATTAATAACAGAATGAACTCTTACTGGCCTCATGTTCTGCATGTAGCAATGCCATTAATCGTTGCTTTCTCATCTCTTACCCTGATGGTCATCACTTTGTCTTTCTGGTCGGTCCGGCGCATTAACCGACCTCTGAGCGACCTAGCTGAACGCGTCGATACCTTTGGTTATGACATCAGCCCGACACCGCTTGACGAAAATGGTCCGGCAGAAATTCAAAGCCTGGCAATGGCCTATAACCGTATGCAAACACGTATTGTGCAGCATGTTGAAGAACGCACACGTATGCTCATGACAATTGGACACGACCTGCGAACCCCCCTCACCCGCATGGCAATGCGGGTAGAGCTTGGAGAAAGCACTCTTAAAGCCGATGCATTGCGCCGTGATGTCAGTCTGATGACCCATATGCTCAATGGCGCTTTGTCTTTTCTGCGCGGCCAGAATGACGAAGAACCTGAAGAAACTACCGATCTTGACTCTCTTATCGAAAGTCTGTGCACCGCTTTTTCAGATACGGGAAAGCCTGTCTTCTACACTCCGGGCGACCAGGTGGTATGCTGCTGCCAACCCGTTGCCCTCTCACGCGCTCTGAACAACCTGATCGAAAATGGCCTGAGATATGGTGGTGATGTCACTGTGACTTTGCAGGCGTCAGAACAAAAAGCCATTATCAGCATCAGCGATAATGGCCCGGGAATTCCCGCAGAAAGTAAAGAGGCCATGCAACTGCCATTTACACGTATGGACCAGGCTCGTTCATCTCCTGCCGGGCTTGGTTTGGGCCTTTCAATCGTCAGGCAGATTATTGACCGGCACAAAGGCACTATGGCGCTGCTTGATAATTTACCAGAAGGGCTTCTTGTGCAAATCACCCTTCCTGTCAGCGGACACAGTATCTCTTCCCATCGACCACAGTTAACTTCTCTTCCACACCACTAAACAGACGATTTTAGGATAGTATCATGTCAGATCCGATTCACCCCAAAACGTCTGAAACACAGACAAAACGCTCATCATCTAAAAAAACGCTGCTGATAGGTGCTGTTATTATCATTGCAGGTGCAGGGTTGTGGCGTTTCTCAACCCGTCACACCACAACGCATCTTACTGCAGATCAGACTACACCCGTTGCTGTTGCCGCTGTCACACGCGGAGATATGCCTGTTATCTTTACAGAACTAGGCACGGTTATCCCCATTACAAATGTCACAGTACAGACCCGCGTTTCGGGCTACCTTATGAAAGTTCTTTATACAGAAGGACAGGAAGTCAAAGAAGGCGATTTGCTGGAATTAATTGACCCTCGCCCTTATGAAGCACAGCTAAAACAATATCAGGGTCAGCTCATTGCTGATCAGGCACAGCTGGCACAGGCCCGTATGGATTATACACGGTACCTGAAACTGCAAAAACATGATGCTATTGATACACAGACAGCCCAGGACCAGAAGTACAAAGTTGAACAGCTGGAAGGTACTGTACAGGCTGATGAAGGACTAATTCAAACCTATAAACTCGATATTGAATATTGCCATATCTACGCTCCTGTTTCAGGTCGCATTGGTATCCGTGCTGTTGACCGGGGCAATTATGTCGCCGCCGGACAAACTAACGGGCTGGCAACGCTGGCACAGATGTCGCCTATCTCTGTTATTTTTACCGTACCACAGGATAAGCTCAGCACGGTATGGAAAACCCTGCGCAAAGAGAAAACTTTACCTGTACAAATATGGGATAGCGAGAATGCCGAAAAGCTGGCTGATGGCACAGTCAGTAGTCTCGACAGTGAACTCGACACTTCAACAGGTACCGTCAAATTACGCGCCCTGTTGCCCAACGCTGATGAAAACCTTTTCCCCAACCAGTTTGTCAATGCACACCTGATTATCAGAACAGAGCATAATGTTCTGCTTATGCCAGAGACTGCCGTACAAACCGGGCCAGATGGTTCTTACGTATACCTCACGGATGCAAACAACACCGTGCATGTACAAAATGTAAAGCTTGGCACCAGTCAGGATACCACCGTTGTCATAACAGATGGCCTCAAAGAAGGGGACAAAGTTGTTATCTCAGGTGTCGACCATCTGAGAAACGGCTCACGGATCAGTATTCCGGCTAACTCACCAGCAAAAGCCAGCGGAAACGGACAATGAATTTCTCACGGGTTTTCATCGACCGGCCAGTTGCGACCACCCTGCTTTCTATAGCTATTCTTCTGGCCGGTTTTATCAGTTACCGCTTTCTGCCTGTCTCAGCGTTACCTGAGGTAGACTACCCGACAATCGTGGTACGCACTTTCTACCCGGGGGCAAGTGCTGATGTCATGATGACATCAGTAACAGCACCTCTCGAAGGTGAAATGGGGCAAATGCCCGGCCTTGACCAGATGACCTCACAATCATCTGCCGGGGCATCCGTAGTGACACTGCGTTTTTCACTTTCAACATCACTCGACGTCGCTGAACAGGAAGTTCAGGCTGCAATCAATTCAGCGAACTCCCTGTTACCATCTGCCCTGCCTGCACCACCAATTTATTCAAAAGTTAACCCGGCTGATACGCCCATTCTTATTCTTGGTGTGACTTCAGCGACCCTTCCTCTCCCTGAAGTGCAGGATTACGTTGCCACGCGTCTTGAACAAAAAATCAGCCAGATATCAGGCGTCGGAGAAGTCTCTCTCTCCGGTGGGAATAAAAAAGCTTACCGCGTGAGCGTCAATATTCCTAAAATGACATCATACGGTATTGATATCGATACGCTGCGTACAACCATTAATAATATTAATGTAAATACGCCCACAGGCAGTTTTAACGGTGAATATCAGAACCGAACCATAAATTTCCAGGGGCAGATATCAGACACTGAGCAGCTGCTCAACCAGGTTATAGGCTGGTCCGCTACCAGCAAGGGCCCTGTACGGATACGTGATATTGCTACGGTATCAGAAGGGGCGGAAGATGATGAACTGGCAGGCTGGTCTGACACAGACCCTGCAATTATTCTCAACATCAGGCGTCAGCCTTCAGCCAATATCCTGAGTACAGTCAATGCCATTAAACAAAGACTGCCACAACTTGAAACCGAACTCCCCGCGGGTGTAAAAATCAAGATACTGACAGACCGTACAACCACTATTCAGGCTTCAGTTGCTGACGTTGAGTTTGAACTTATCCTCTCTCTGATTCTGGTAGTTGCCGTTATTTTTGTTTTTTTACACGACCCGTCAGCTACTGTTATTCCGGCCCTTTCTGTACCACTGTCAATTATCGGCACACTTGCCGTAATGCATCTGGCCGGGTTCTCTCTCGACAACCTTTCCCTCATGTCTCTCACTATCGCAACAGGCTTTGTCGTTGACGATGCGATTGTTATGATTGAAAACATCGCACGCTATGTTGAAAAAGGAGAAAGCCGCTATAAAGCGGCTGTTGAAGGTTCTGGTGAAATTGGTTTTACCATTATCTCTCTGACGGTCTCACTGATCGCCGTGCTCATTCCTCTGCTGTTCATGAGCGATGTCATTGGCCGGCTTTTTTACGAGTTTTCAGTAACTCTGGCTGTGACAATTATTATTTCGGCAGCTGTATCACTGACACTGGTACCTATGCTTTGCGCACGCCTGTTAAAAGATCATGATCACAGTGGAGAAAAACCCAAATGGGCAACAGCCACTGACCACTTTATTACTCGCGTCATAGAAGCTTACGGCAAGGGTCTTCACCTGGTGTTACGCCATCAGACACTTACAATGCTCTGTTTCGGTATAACGCTGATTGCAACTGCAGCTCTTGTTATAACCATCCCTAAAGGACTCTTTCCTGAACAGGATACCGGTGTTTTACAGGGTATTTCAGTAATGGATGGCTCTATCTCTTTCGATGAAATGAAAGTGCTGCAAAGCAAACTTGGAGCCACATTGCTTAAAGACCCCGATGTAGTAAGTCTTTCTTCCTATATCGGAGTAGATGGTGACAACACGACACTGAGCCGCGGACGTTTTGAAATTAATCTCAAAGCACATAATAAGAGAACGCTGACAGCCAGTGAAATTGCCTTGCGCCTGCAGGAAGAAGCCCTGCAGATACCAGGCACACGACTATATGTGCAGCCTGTGCAGGATCTTACACTGAACACAACCGTATCAGCGACGCGCTATCAGTTTCTGATTGAAGACACCAGCGTAGACCGTCTGACATCATGGGTACCTCAGCTGATCAGTGCGCTGCAAAAAGCTCCCTCTCTTTCTGATGTAACATCTGACCTTCAGGCAAAAGGACTGGCCGCTGACGTCACACTTAACCGCTCTACCGGTGCACGCTTTTCAATTACACCGCAGACGGTTGACAACCTGTTATATGACTCATTCGGGCAGCGTCAGATTACAACTATTTACACGCAGGCAAATCAGTACCGTGTTATTCTTGAAGCACTACCTGAGTTACAAAAAAATCCTTCAGCACTTGACCAGCTTTATATGGCAGGAAGCGCATCACGCGGGAGCGACACAACCGGCCCTGAACGTGACCCGACATCGGGGCTCGTACCATTAGGCTCAGTTGCAAAAATCACGTCATCAACAGCACCTCTGCTCATTACCCATGTAGCGCAATTTCCTGCAGCAACAATTTCGTTTAATGTCACGCCGGGATACTCACTGGGAGATGCCGTAACAGCTATCGACAAAACACGTTCTGCCTTACACCTTCCTGATACCATGCGGACATCCTTTCAGGGAACTGCACAGGTTTTTGAAAGCAGCATGTCGAGCGAAATGTGGTTAATTCTTGCTGCCCTCGCCGCTGTATATATTGTTCTGGGTGTTTTATATGAAAGCTTCATTCATCCACTGACAATTCTGTCAACACTACCCTCAGCTGCTGTCGGTGCTCTTCTGATGCTATGGATCACAGGAGCAGGACTGGATATTATGGGGGTTATCGGCATTGTTCTGCTGATTGGTATCGTCAAGAAAAACGCGATCATGATGATCGACTTTGCTCTTGAAGCCGAGCGTATTGAAAAACAATCACCTGAAGCATCAATTATTCAGGCAGCTATGCTACGCTTTCGTCCTATTCTGATGACAACTCTGGCAGCTATGCTCGGCGCTGTGCCACTGGCCCTTGGCACCGGAGTTGGCTCTGAACTACGCCGCCCGCTGGGTTATGCTATTGTCGGTGGACTGCTGGTCAGTCAGCTTCTGACACTATTCACCACCCCGGTTATTTACCTGAAAATGGAATATATGCGCCAGCGTGTCGTTTCATGGCAGCAAAGGCACAAAAAATCTGCATCCAGCTCTTCAGGAGAATTATAAATGTCTCCTGTTGCTTTGTGTGTTAAACGCCCGGTAGGCACAACACTTATCGTTATTGGTATGATACTGGCCGGTATCATTGGGTATACAATGCTGCCTGTTGCAAGCCTGCCAGCCATTGATATGCCCATGATTCAGGTCTCCGCTCAGCAATCAGGCGGGACACCTGAGGAGCTGGCGAGCACTATTGCGGAACCTCTGGAACGGCATCTTGGGACAATTTCAGGGCTGAATGCGATGACTTCACGCTCCGTCACAGGGCAGGTCAGTATATCACTCCAGTTTGTTTCATCACGTAATGTAAACAGTGCCGCCAGAGATGTGCAGGCCGCCATTCGTGCAGCCCGTACAGACCTGCCAACAACCCTGCGACAGGATCCATCATACCGCATTGCCAATACATCAGGCATGCCTATCCTCGTTATGGCACTGACATCAAAAACCCGTACACCAGCACAACTTTATGATGAAGCCACAAATGTGCTGGCTCAGCATCTTGACTCAGTAAGCGGTGTTGGTGACATTCAGCTTGGTGGCAGTGCTCTGCCTGCCGTTCGCGTTGAGATGAACCCTCTCAAACTCTACAAATATGGAATCGGGTTTGAAGATATCCGTGCAGCCCTGGCATCAGCTAACGCGAATACTCCCAAGGGATTTATCACTCGTGGTAAACAGCGCCTTATTCTGCAGACAAACGACCAGGTACATGGAGCAAAAGACCTGAAAGGTCTGATCGTTGCCTACCGTAGCAACCGCCCGGTTCACCTTATTGATGTTGCAGATGTAACAGACAGTGTAGAAAATGTCGAAACAGGTGGATTTTATAATCAGACACCTGCTGTTCTGGCCATCGTTTTTCCACGATCCGGTACAAATGTTGTCAAAACAATTAATGAGATCCGTGCAAAATTTCCACTATTACACTCAGCTTTGTCTGCTGATGTAGAGCTACATGTCTGCAGCGATCGTTCCGTCACCATTCGTGCTGCACTTGAAGACACACAGCGCACTCTTGTTCTTTCTGTTATTCTGGTTATCGCTGTTGTTCTGCTTTTCCTGCGATCACCACGTACAACTATGATCCCTGCTGTTGTTATTCCCTCATCTCTCATAACGACTTTTGGCGTAATGAAACTGATGGGATACTCCCTCGACAGTCTCTCTCTGATGGCCCTGACCATTGCGACAGGATTTGTTGTGGATGATGCCATTGTTGTACTTGAAAATATCAGTCGTCATATCGAAAATGGCATGCCACACAAAGAAGCTGTTCTGAAAGGGGCAGAAGAGGTCGCTTTTACTGTTTTTTCAGTTTCACTCTCACTGGTTGCCGTTTTCTTTCCCATTACGATGCTTGGGGGCATGCTTGGCGGCCTGCTCCATGAATTTGCTATGACCATTTCAATTACCGTCATGGTGTCAATGGTGCTGTCACTCACCCTTACCCCCATGATGTGTTCCTTTATGCTCAAATCAAAAGAGGAAATGGATCATGAAGAAAGTGTCAGAAACAAAAACTGGCTAAACAAAATTTCTGCTTTTCTGGAAAATGGTTTTAACCTTCTTCATGACAGTTATGGTCACATGCTTGACCGCTCTCTTAAACATCCTGTTCTCGTACTTCTCTCACTTCCGGCAACTATTGTTATTATGGGTATACTTTTTATTATTATGCCCAAAGGTCTTTTTCCTGAAAGTGATACAGGATCACTGATGGCTCATCTGGTCGCCGATCAGTCTATTTCTTTTAAAAGCATGATAGGTAAAGTTAAGGACGTTGAAAATCGTATACTAGGCAACAAAGAAGTTAATAGTGTTGTCGGCTTCCTGGGCGGTCGTGACTCAGCTAACCAGGCTATGATTTTTATTGAACTGAAAGAGAAAGATCAACGCAAAGTATCAGTTGATAAAACGGTTGCTGACCTCAGGCAACGTACAGATAATATTGCAGGAGCAAAATTTCTTTCCAGTGTACCAAGTTTGCTGCCTGGTGGCCCACGCTCAGGCAATGCGGCCTATCAGTACACACTTGAGAGCGATGATGCCGCCACTCTCTATCACTGGATGCCCCTGCTTCAGCAGGCTTTACAAAAGCATTCTGAATTAGCTGATATTTCGACAGATATTCAGCAAAAAGGTCTGGCTGAAAATGTTAATATTAACCGTGACAGTACAGCCAGAACCAGTCTGACAGCACAGCTTGTAGCTAACACACTTTATGATGCCTATGGTCAGCGGGCTGCATCAGTTATTTATAATGCGCTTAACCAGTATCGTGTTGTTATGAATGTTAAGCCAGAGTTCTGGAAAAATGCAGATATGCTGCAAATGACATGGGTTAGCACAGCAGGTGGCACCGCAAGCGGCAGCACGCAAAGTAATACAATCCGCTCATCTGGTACAACAACGACATCTTCATCATCATCTGATGTCGATGATGCAACATCTGCACAAAACAGCCAGTCTTTTAAAAACCAGATTGCTAACAGCCTGGCTGGAGGAAGTGGTGCATCAAATGGCTCAGCTGTCTCTTCTAATGCTGAAACTATGGTACCACTATCCGCTATTGCTCATATGTCACGCGGCACCACACCAGTGAACATTAATCATCAGGGACAGGCCATTGCTGCAACGTTATCTTTCAACCTGACTGCAGGAGCATCTATAAATGATGCGGCACGTATTATTGCAGATGATATGGCAAATCTGAAGATACCATCCTCTGTCCATGGTGGATTTGCAGGAACAACTGCGCGCCTGCAGCAGGAAAGCAGTAACGAGCCTTTAATTATTCTCGTAGCGCTGCTCGCTGTTTATGTTGTTCTGGGCATTTTATATGAAAGTTATGTCCACCCGATTACCATTCTATCCACCCTGCCCTCTGCCGGCGCAGGAGCCCTGCTTGCACTTTATCTGAGCGGACAGGAATTTGATCTTATCGGACTTATCGGCGTTATTCTTCTGATAGGTATAGTTAAGAAAAATGCTATTATGCTCGTAGATTTTGCAATCACTGAAGAGCGTGAACATGGCCTCTCGGCTCACGATGCTATTTATCAGGCCTGCATGCTGCGCTTTCGCCCTATCCTCATGACAACACTAGC
Source organism: Acetobacter sp. DsW_059 (assembly GCF_002153695.1). NCBI lineage: Bacteria > Pseudomonadati > Pseudomonadota > Alphaproteobacteria > Acetobacterales > Acetobacteraceae > Acetobacter > Acetobacter sp. DsW_059. The sequence continues at coordinate 171,859 of NZ_JOPI01000023.1, read as the reverse complement.
CGCAGCTCTTGGTGCAGTACCGCTCGTACTGGGGAATGGTTATGGCATAGAACTACGCCGACCTCTTGGCATTGCTATCATTGGCGGCCTTGCACTTAGTCAGGTACTAACACTTTTCACCACTCCGGTTGTGTATATTTACCTGGACAGACTTGGCATGTGGGGACGCAAAGCTATTCCCGCTGTTGTACATGCTATCCTGAAACCCCTTCGTTCCATACGTATCCGTCGCTCCTGACCTCTTTCGGAATATTGTTGCCATGACACTCTCACGCTCTTCACTTTCCGGTCGGTCTCTGCTCAAGGCAATGGCTGCGCTGATTACCCCCACAATTTTATCAGGCTGTATTCTGGTCGGGCCGGATTATAAACGCCCCAAAGCTGTGCTTTCTGCAAAATTCAAAGAAACACAGCCGGCACCTGGATGGTCAAAAGCACAGCCGGATATGGCTGCTATTCCCAAGGGTACCTGGTGGACAATTTATAACGATCCGGTTCTGAATGAACTGGAATCACAGGTTTCAATCTCCAACCAGAATCTTAAAAAATACGAAGCCCAGTATCGCAATGCTCAGGCTCTTGTCATGGCTGCACAGGCCAACCTTTACCCAACCCTTACTGGTGGGCTTAATTTTTCACGAAACAGTCAGGGTGGCACAGCAACATCAACAAGCGGAACACAATACAGCACAGGCAGAACACGCAATACCTACGCCGCACAGTTGTCAGCAGACTGGACCGTTGATATCTGGGGTAAAATCCGCCGTCAGATCCAGGAACAGGTTACAGCCGCACAGGCAAGTGCTGCTGATCTGGCTAATGCACGCCTCTCTTACCAGTCACAGCTGGCTCAGGATTATTTTGAGCTGCGCTACCAGGACTCACTCAAAGCACTACTTGAACGTAATATCACGTTATACGAGCACACACTTGCTATTGTACAGGCTCAGCACCAGGGCGGCACAATGAACGGTAATGATGTATGGCAGGCTCAGAACCAGCTGGATGCTGCGCGCGCCAATGCAACAGCAACAGACGTTACACGTTCAGAATATGAACATGCCATTGCTGTGCTTATAGGCAGACCTCCAGCCGAACTTTCGCTGTCACGAAACACTCTTCCTGCTTTCATTCCTGAAATTCCTGTTTCTATACCAGCATCTTTACTGCAACGTCGTCCTGATATTGCATCGGCTGAAAGAGCCATGGAACAGTATAATGCTGAGATTGGTGTTGCAATTGGCGCCTTCTATCCTCAGCTTTCCTTGTCCGCCGCTTATGGATACAGCGGCAATCCTGTTCAGTCACTCATTCAGGTTAGCAACCGCATATGGTCTCTTGGTGCATCGGCTTCACAAACTATTTTTGCCGGTGGTGCACGCACAGCAGCTGTTGAAGAAGCCAATGCAGATTATGACAGTGCTGTCGCAACTTACAGACAAACTGTTCTTACGGCCCTTCAGGATACGGAAGATCAGTTATCCAGTCTGAGGATATTAAAACAACAGGCTGAAGAGCAGAAACGTGCTGTGCAGTCAGCTATTCACGCTGCTGATGTCTCTGTCAGTCAGTATAAATATGGTACTGCTATTTATACAACCGTACTTACAAGCCAGCGTAGTGCGCTCAGTAGTCAGCAAACAGCCTTACAAATTCAGCAAAATCGTTTACTTGCCAGTGTTAAGCTGATTGCTGATATGGGGGGTGGCTGGAATATCGACGAACTTCCGTCAAAAAACTATCTGCAACGTCATAACCCTCTGGTTCCAGCATTTATTGAAAATAGTCTCCAGAAATAACTTAATAAAAAATCTGTCAGAAAGTTCTCTCTGACAGATTTATTTTTTACCCAAGAGGGGTATATAATATATAATTTTTATATATTATAATTATGAACTATTAAAAAAAATTAGATTAAAATATAACAGCAACCCTGGCACCAAATGTATCACCACTATTACTACCGATGTAATCTCCCGTCGCATTATAAACATGAGCGTGCGTATAGTTAAACATCAGATGCGCTGTGCTCATAAGATACCAGTTAAGACCAGCGGTTAACGTCCATGCATCTGCTCCTGAGAAAACATGAGACGAATTTGCCCAGTCCCAGCGGAAAGCCAGCTCCCACGCACCCATACCACCATCAATCACCGGATGCAGGACATGTGGCAGACCCCACACGCCATTACGTGGCATATAGTTCGGCTTCTCACCTGTCAGAAAAACACCATACTGAGCACTAAATGCCCTGACTGTGCCTGTCATACCGGCAAAATCAGTCGAACTCGAAGCTATCCCTGAAGTACGCCGCAATGTCATACGACGTGCACCGAACTCAACAAGAGCCCACATACTCTTCCTCATACCGAAAAGTTCCAGCCCCCCGGCAAATGAATGTGCAAGAGGAGCTGTTGGGCCAAACTGCAAATTAAAGTTATTATTTGTACGACTAAGTGCCTCTATATCCTGCGTAAAATTTTGTGCCGGTTTAACATCTTCATAGTAACCCCATATCCCCAGGTGCAAAAGATATGTGTTGTTTCTGAATGGAATATAATGTGCTCTTGCTAAATAAGTAATATCGTCACGTATATTATTTTTCATGTTAACGTTGTTAACCTGATCACCAGCTATCTGTGTCGCCACATGCCAGTTATTACCATATATTTTATAAGCCCCGCCAAGACCATACCACCCCATAACCGGCACCAGTGTCGTAGCAACTAAATCGCGGTCCAGAAAGACGGTATTATATGAACCTGTCGAACCATCAAAGCCACGTTCTGAAAATTTATGCCCAAGCGTATATTCAGCAACGTGACCGAATGTTTTGGTTGTCCATGTCGCATAAGCACTCATCAGAACAAGTGAGTTGCTTGAGAAATCACTCTCGATAACCCATGACAGTTGTTTAATTCGACCTTCAGCACCGATACGCGCAGCACGCATCATCGTTCTGGAAACATTCAGATTATGAAAACGACTACCAAAAGAAGACCCATAATCAGCCAGGATCCTGCCTCTCAGACGGAATGAATAATCACCATTCTCTGTCGTAATGGCGGGAATTCCATTTCCCCACTTCAGGATCAGACCATTGACCTGTGTAGTGCTTTTATTATCTCTTGCTGAATAACCAAATAATTTTTCAAAATAATTATTACTCTCGACTCTTTCTGCATAAGGATCATGAAACCTGATACTTTCCTCAGGTGTTCCGGAATAATTTATTCGCCTTACAACACTCGCATCTTCATTCTGCTTTTTATTGTAGGTTACTTTTTTAACATAAACTTTACGGGACTCTATTTGCCCCATGCGCTTTTCAAGAGACTGAATCTGTTGTGACTGTTTATTTATAATAGCAATTAACTGAGATATTTTGTCATCATACTTACTTTGACCCGCATAAGCTGGCGCAGCCATAAAAAATGAAAATACAATTAGCGACACTACTTTTTTATTATTATTTTTGATCATAACTATATTATTTATTTTTTGATAGAGTCAGTTTATTGATAGACAAAGCAGAATGTTCCTCTGAAAAGTTGTTGCATTTCTGGAATAGCTGAATTGCAAAGTGATTTCATGTCAATCATTTTGCTCTTATATCAATCGCTTGTGATAAAATAACTTTCAGGAAATATTTTTATTTATCTCAATAATATCATTAAGTTACAAACTCTTACTGACAAATATATTACGTTTTTTTGATGATTTTGTAATATAGAATAAGGAGAAAGACGTTAAAAGATTACACTAAACGATTCTGCATATGAGAAATATATAAGAAAGAATTTAAAAGTGAAAAAATTTATTTTTACTTTCTGTATCATGAAAAATTCAAAAAGATAATCATAAAAATAATATAAAAAAACAAAATATAAAATATAAAAATTATGTTGCCTCAGAACTTCTCGAAGCAAGTTCTGAAGCAACGCAAAAACATATTAAATTTTAGCGTAACGCCAGCCACCACTCGCAGTAATTTCTTTTCCACTACGTGCAATCGCCTCACTACACAAAAAGCCGCAAACCTCACTGCCATCAGCCAGTAAAATTTTACCAATCGCCATTGGCTGAGGCAGACCAGCAACAAAACGACCAAAACCTCCGGCTGAAAGCTCGTAAACCTCGACTTCAAGACCAGGCCCTGAAAAGCCCCTCTCACGCACCAGACCCGGTTTAGGAGGCGTCGCATTGGGCAAGGCAAATAAACGATAATCTGCCGCAGTGCGTGTCGTCGCTTTCAGCACAGCCTGCTCCTGCTCAAGCTGCCAGTGCAAGGGAAAGCCCTTCAGATGCGCACCAACAACAGCAACCAGAATATTACCAGGTGCAGGCTGTGCGGCATTGTCGTCAGCTGTCATTAAATGTGTGCCGGACAAACCCGTTGTATGCTGAGCCTCTTTATGAAAACGCCCGGCAAGAGATGCCAGATCACAATCCGTCAGAGCAGGTGCAATAAATGTTACACCAAAAGGCATACCATCAGGTGCAAAACCTGCCGGCACCGCACAGGCTGCCATATCAAGCAGATTTACAAAATTAGTGTAGGTGCCAAGCATACTGTTCGCTACAACAGGCTGATCAATCACTTCCTTTTTTGTTACAATGCGTGGCGCTGTTGGCACGACCATTACATCAAACTGCTTCCACATCCGGTCTGCAATTTGTTTAAGCTGGTGCTGGCGATAAATACCATCAAACACATCAGTAGCTGAATAATGAGCGGCACAGTCAATAATTTTACCAACGACAGGGTCCATATCCTGTCGATTATTTTTATAAAATTCTTTAACCGCAGCTAAACGCTCGACGACAAACGGGCCACTATAAAGAAGCTCTGCTGTTTCTTTAAGCGGTGTGAAATCAATCTCAACTTCAATGCCACCCATTTTTTTAAGCTGAGAAATCGCCTGCTCATACAAAGCAGCATTATGTGTATTACCGTCAAAAAAACGATCCTGCTTACGCAGCACACCAAAACGAAAGGGCCCTGCTGGCAAAGCACGCGGAGTCAGAGCGCGTGAGTAAGGCGAGCGAGCATCAGGAGCAGCGGCACACTGTTCAACACACCAGGCATCAGCAGTCGATGCTGCAAAAACAGAAATGCAATCGATTGAAGCGCAGGCAGGCACAAGACCATAATTGCTCAGTGCGCCGCGTGACGGCTTAAGCCCGACAATGTTGTTAAAAGCAGCAGGTACTCGTCCTGAACCTGCCGTATCAGTGCCCAGAGCGAAAGATACCAGACCGGCTGCAACAGCAACGGCTGAGCCTGAGCTTGAGCCTCCTGACACATGCTCTGCACTAAAGACACTATGAGGCTGCCCGTAAGGCGAGCGCATCCCGACAAGACCAGTCGCAAACTGATCAAGGTTGGTTTTGCCTACCACTATAGCACCGGCAGCCTCAAGGCGGCTAACCACCTCTGCACTTTCTTTCGCTTCATAAGCAAAAGCCGGACAGGCCGCAGTCGTGGGCAAACCAGCTACGTCAATATTATCTTTTACCGCAAAAGGAACCCCATAAAGCGGCAGATCATCAGCTGATAAACTCTCAAGCTCAGCGGCTCTTGCAAGAAGACGTTCAGGTGAGACACGCGTAATCCACACTGCAGGATCAACTGCATGATAAGCGTCGATACGCGCCAGCACCTCACGCACAATATCTGTCGGGGTGAGCGCACCATTGCGACAGGCAGTAAGAAGGGGCGTAATCTGTAACATTGCAGGAAATGACATGATTTTTATATCCTTATTACTGCTGCAAAAGAAAGAAATTATTCTGCGGCTTTAATCGGTGCACACCACCATAATGCGTTCACCTCCTCGCACTTCGCGGCCTTTACGACAAAGAATTTCTTTCACTTCGCCACTTGCAGGTGAGCTGATTTTCATTTCAGTTTTCATTGATTCAATAATCGCAACGGTGTCACCCACTTTAACCCGGTCACCTACTGCCACCTGTATCTGCCAAACACTCCCGGGAACGGGGCTGTCAACACTCATCTGCCCTTCAGGCAAAACCGACTCATCTGCCAGACTGCTGTTATCTTCAGCCTCGAAAGTATCAAGACCTTTTGCAATCCACTCCTGGCGCTCTGCCTCAAAAGCAGCCTGCTGACGCGCACAGGCTTCACCAATTTCAACTTTATTAGCTTCAAGGAAGTTTCTGTATTCTGAAAGGCTAAATTTTGTCTCTTCAATTCTGACAGAGAAACGTCCGTGCGGGAAGGCTGCACGTGCTTCCATCAGCTCATCATGCGAGACCGGATAAAAACGAATCTGATCAAAAAACCGTAATAGCCATGGGGTGTTTTCATGAAAAACATCTGTTGTTCTCCATGTATTCCAGACCTGTGTTGTACGCCCGAAAAGCTGATAACCGCCAGGGCCTTCCATGCCATAAATACACATGTAGCTGCCGCCAATACCCACAACGTTATCAGGTGTCCAGGTACGGGCAGGGTTATATTTTGTTGTCACCAGACGGTGACGAGGGTCTACAGGCGTTGCAACAGGAGCACCAAGATAAACATCGCCCAGCCCCATAACAAGATATGAAGCGCTGAAAATAATATCTTTCACAGCCTCAACTGATGAAAGACCATTAATACGACGAATAAATTCTATATTTGACGGACACCATGGTGCATTAGGGCGCACGAGCTCCTGATAACGCTGCATCGCAAGACGAGCCTGCTCATCATCCCACGAAACAGGCAGGTAAACTATACGACTTGGCACCACAATATCATCATCACCCGAAGGCAAAGCCTGCTCTGTCGTATGCAGTCTCTCAAGCAATGAAGATAACATAAGAACATCAGGATTATAATGCACCTGTAGCGACCTGATGCCCGGTGTCATATCAATAATACCGTCTATAGCCGCTTCTTTAAGGCGTTCGAGCATCAGCTGCACACGCAGGCGCAACGCGATATCAAGCTCTGGCGGCCCAAACTCAAGCAGCAGATAACAGTCACCGGCACGACGATAAACAACCGGAATTTCACCCTCTGAGCGGAACAGAACCGGAGTATCAGCGACAATCGGCTCAGGCAAAAAGGCAACACTGACGGGCTCAGGCTTTACCCGCCGGAAACGCACCTTATCACCCGGGTGCAGCTGTCCCATTTTCCACAATTCATCACGCGTCAACACGGCAGGGCAAACAAAACCACCAAGGCTTGGTCCGTCTGGCCCCAGGAGGATGGGCATATCACCTGTAAAATCGATAGCACCAATCGCATAAGCATTATCGTGAATATTAGAAGGATGCAGCCCCGCCTCTCCGCCATCAGTTCTGGCCCAGCGCGGCTTAGGACCGATCAGACGCACACCTGTACGGGCGCTGTTAAAATGCACCTCATATTCACTGGAAAACAGAGTTGCTATATCCTCCTCAAGGAAGAAGTCTGGTGCGCCGTGCGGGCCATACAACACGCCAAGCTCCCAGGTGCGGGTAAGGGCAGGACGGTCTTCTGCTGCAATTGTAACCGGGGCAGAAATAGCACCCTCAGCTTTTGCAAGACGAAGCACATCACCCGTGCGCAGCTGACCCGTGGCATGACCACCAAACTGCCCCAGCATAAAGGTCGCACTTGACCCCAGATATAGCGGTGCATCAATACCACCCCGCACGGCCAGATAAGTGCGATGCCCCGCTCCCTTGATCTGCCCCAGAGCCAGAACCTGACCAGCTTTAACTTCTACCGGCTGCCAGTAAGGCACCTCCTCCCCGTCCAGCGTGGCGGGCATCCACGCCCCTGAAAGACCGATAAGAGCCGGTGCATTAAAACGTAATACCGGCCCGGTAGCGGTAAACTCAAGCGCAGGTTTACCTTCTGCATTACCAACAATACGGTTTGCCAGACGAAAGCTATGGTCATCCATCGGGCCGCTTGGCGGCACGCCGACATCCCAGTAACCAACACGACCTGGCCAGTCCTGCACTGTAGACTGCAGGCCTGGAGCAACAACCTCGATTGTTGCAGGCATATATGCAAAACTATTGAGCAGACCTGTAAAAACTTTACCTTCTTTTACCGCCTCATCGGCAGTAATAGCGCGCAGATAATCAAGATTGCTTTCAAGGCCGCTAAGGCGTGTTTCAGTCAGTGCTGCATTAAGGTTCGCAAATGCCTCCTCACGCGAGGCACCTCGGGCAATCACTTTTGCCAGCATGGGGTCATAATAGGGGGTGACTTCAGTGCCGGTTTCAACCCAGCCATCAACACGCACGCCAGGAGCAAAACTGACTTCAGTAAGACGCCCTGTAGAAGGACGGAAATTTTCTGCCGCGTTCTCGGCATAAATACGAGCTTCGACGGCAGCACCTTCTGGTATGAGACTTTCCTGCGCAGGAAGAACCAGACTGCCATCAGCCTGGCGTACCATCCATTCAACCAGATCAATCCCGAACACTTCTTCAGTCACACAGTGCTCAACCTGAAGGCGCGTATTCACTTCAAGGAAGTAGAAATCTCCGCTTTCTGTGTCATAAATAAACTCAACTGTACCTGCTGATTCATATGCCACAGCAGCACAGAGAGCACGTGCGGCTTCGCGCAAACCAGCGCGCGTTTCATCAGAAAGACCTGGAGCTGGTGTCTCTTCAATAACCTTCTGATTACGACGCTGAAGGGAGCAGTCACGCTCACCCAGTGTAAGAATATTCCCGCGTCCATCACCAAAAATCTGAATTTCAACATGACGTGCACAGGCAATGAATTTTTCTAAAAAGACGCGGGCATCACCAAAATTATTACCCCCCATACGTGAAACAGCGGCAAAACATTCCTGCAGTTCAGCCTCGTTATGACAGATCTGCATACCAATGCCACCGCCACCGGCTGTGCTTTTCAGCATGACCGGATAGCCAATTTCAGCAGCAGCTTTTAAGGCTGCGTCAGCACTCTCAAGAATATCAGTGCCTGGCAAAAGTGGGACGTTATTCTGTCGTGCCAGGTCACGGGCTGTATGCTTAAGGCCGAAAGCACGCATATGCTCAGGGCGAGGACCCATAAATTTAATACCATGCTGAGCAAGCCTTTCAGCAAACTCTGCACGTTCACTTAAAAAACCATAACCAGGATGAACAGCCTGCGCTCCTGTACTGATACAGGCCTGCAAAATTGCGTCCATGTTCAGGTAGCTTTCACTAACCGCAGCAGGGCCAATGAGAACAGATTCATCTGCCTCAAGAACAGGCGGCGTGAAACGGTCAGCTTCAGAGCAGACAGCGACGGATGCTATGTCCATCCGCTTTAACGTACGACCAACACGACGCACGATCTCTCCGCGATTAGCAATCAATACCTTTGTGAACATGACAGGCTGCCCTTAGCGTCAAAGAGAAACAGGATCGCCGATAACGACGCGAACCGGGGTCGGCACGAAGCCATTGCAGGGGTTATTTACCTGCGGGCAGTTGGAGATCACGACCAGTGTGTCCATCTCTGCGCGCAGATCGACATATCCACCCGGATCAGAAAGGCCATCGTCAATAACCAGCTCGCCATTTTGCAAAATGGGAACATTCATAAAAAAGTTAACGTTATTAACGATATCTCTTTTACTCATACCGTATTTTTCAACTTCAAGAAGGAAGTTCTCACGACAGGCATGCATATATTTCGTCTCATGCCCAAAACGCACGGTATTTGATTCACAGCTGCAGGCACCGGCCAGTGTGTCATGACGACCGCAGGTATCAGCCACAACAGTCATCAGTACATTACCTTCGTTTGAATAAAGGCTGGTACCTGTACTGATATAAGCGGCACCCTGGTTTACCAGTGTATCCTGCGCACTGTAGCGCTCATGATAAGCATGGGCGTTATAAAAAAGTGCATCAACAGCCTGCTGACTTTCAAGATCTATAATCCGGATCACCTGACCTTTACGCACAACACCAGACCATGGTGTACGCGCAGGAATGACGTGATCGAGAACTACAGTTGAAAAAACTTTGCTGATTTCATGCTCTGTCATAGGTCTGACTCCGCTCAGGCAAACAGAATATCGGTATTGTCGAAACCACGGCGGGCTTCTTCACAGAAATTACGGCACAGATCATCTGCCGCTGGCTTCGGCGCCTGCCAGCGCACAGCTTCAACCGGACCAGGTGTGAAATCTGCATCAGGCGCAAATGGGTGCAGGCAGTTTGAAACTGCAACCAGCAGGTTCATTTCAGCCCGCAGATCAACATAATCACCGGGGTTTACATCACCCTCAACCCACTTAAAGCTTCCATCAGCCTGTGTACTGATATGCGAGAAAAACGTAATGCAGGAGGTCACATCATGCTGCGACATGCCGTATTTTCCGGCAGTGAGACGAAAATTATTACGCGTATTACGCAGGGATGAAGAACCAAAATTGCGCATATTGCTTTGTGGTGTACTGCCACCGGCCAGGGTGTCACTGAAACCACATGTATCAGCAATAACCGAAGCGAGAACCCGCCCCATATCAGAAAATAATACACGCCCTGTTGTCAGGCAGGTTGTCCATTGCAGCTTAATAGTATCACCCGCATTATAACGCTCACTTAGGTCATCGGCGTTCCACAAGGCAACTGAAACACCATTATTACCTGATGTATTTAACAGCCGGAGAGCCTGACCACGCGGCAGAAACGTGCTCCAGTACCATCCACCCGGAATAGTCTCACGATGGAGAACATCTTCTTCTTTCATCTCAACAGGCGCTGCCGGAGCACGCACGCTGTTTTCTGTTTCAAGGGCCTGATCGCGCAGCTGATTATAACGCGCACGGTACCATTCTGGTGACTGTTGATCAATTTGCATAAAACTCTCCTGTATTATTCAGGGAAGATAAAAAATATCAGGGTTCTTCGACATTAAGTTCAAGCTCACGACCTGTTTCGTGAACGGGAGGAATAAGTGAAGCAATCAGGTGCAGGCGACCAGATATAACACCAGGCAATGTGATAAACTGATCAGCTATTTCCTGAAGTTTTTTTACTTTACCCTGAACGAGCAAAACTTCGAGTGTCTGACGACGAATGAGATTAACATGCAGAGAACTAATAACCTCAGCCAGATTTTCATATTGCAGATCAGCCAGTCTCTGCGGAAGATTTGCAACCGTGTTATTATAAAAAAGAATGATAACACCAGCCGAAAGCTCATCACCGCTTTCCTGGCGACATGACATCAGCTCCTGATGCACAATATTCTGAATAGCCTGAGACCGGCTGGCATAACCTTTTGCCTCAACCATAGCATCCAGCTCACGCAGAATAACCGGCGACAGCGATACACTGATACGGCTGATTTGCTCTTTGGGTTCTTTGCCGCTCATTCCGGTCTCTCCTACTCTACTTTATCTGTCACAAGCGTGAGGAGGGGGAGATCAATTTTTACATCCTCGTCCTCTGCATTCTCATCTGGCACACCGAAAGAACGAATAAGTTCCTCAAGATGAGCTTTAGTTGCCAGAAACTCATCTGACGTCATCTGCTCTGCCCTGCGTGGCCGTGACAGAGGTACTTCTATGACCTCTTCAACCCGACCAGGGTTAGGTTTAAGAACAAGGATACGATCAGCAAGATAAATAGCTTCATCAAGATCATGCGTGATAAAGACTATTGTTATGTCAATTTTACGCCAGATCTCCATCAGATAATTCTGCATTTTTGTGCGGGTCTGAGCATCAAGAGCGCTAAAGGATTCATCCATCAGAAGCACACGAGGTGAAGCCGCAAGAGCACGCGCAATTGCCACTCTTTGCTGCATACCACCTGACAACTGATGCGGATAAGCCTTTGCAAACTGCTCCAGACCAATCATCTGTAACCATTGCAGTGCCTGGCGCTGGGCCTCAAGACGGCTGACACCAGCCATTTCGATACCAAACATGACATTCTGACAAACATCCAGCCATGGAAAGAGTGTATATTTCTGAAAAACCATACCCCGGTCTGCACCTGGACCGTGTACCGACTTGCCATCCATCAGAATATGGCCGCTTGTCGGATCTTCCAGGCCTGCCAGGATACGAATAAGGGTTGATTTTCCACATCCTGATGGCCCGACAACACAGACCAGTTCGCGGCGATGCACACCAAATTCTATATCATCAAGCGCTTTGACACGGGAACGTTTTTGCACAAACTCTTTTGTAACATGGTCAATTTTTAAAACATAATCTCGTTTTTTAATCTGTGCCATACGCTCTGCAACATCAGGCGGAAGATCACGATAATCAGGAAGGGTATGTTCTGCTTTATCAGTCATCAGCCATTCTCCCTTTTCCATGTAAACAGTTTACGACCGAGCAGACCCAGAACAATATCAGTTCCAAGGCCAACGACACCAATCAGGGCAATAGCAGCAAAAACATTGTCAAAATGCTGATAACGCGCCTGCTGTGTAATGAACCATGTAATGCCGGATGATGTGCCAATCAGCTCAGCGACAATCAGATACGTCCAGGCCCAGCCCAGCAAAATGCGCTGATCTTTATAAAGGTCTGGCAAAATACCAGGAATAACAACACGAAATAATAAACGAAAACCTTTTGCACCCAGCGTACGTGATGCCTCAACCAGTGAGAAATCGAGCTGGCGTGTTGTATTGGCTATTACCAGAACCTGCTGGAACAATGTTCCGATTACAATGATGGCAATTTTCGGAGCATCATAAATACCCAGAATAGCAACGGCGAGAGCGCCAAAAGCCGGTGCCGGAAGATAACGAAAGAAATCGACAAATGGCTCAATTAATCTGGAAAGAGCGGGAATTGCACCACAAAATACACCCAGAGGCACGCCGATCACTGACGAAATTAAAAAACCCCAGAAAATAATACGAATACTGTGCCAGAAAGCCTGAAGAATAGAGTGCTCTGCCCCGACAGAAGCTGTAGATGTAAAGGCATTAACAAAAGCTTTTAACACCTGCCCCGGTGAAGGCAGATAAACAGGATTAGATGCGACACCTTTTGGCACAGCCTGATGCTGATCCTGCATTTCTTTTACTGCGCGGGCAAAATCGCTTTTATTCATCCGCATACCAGCTTCAAGATACTCCTCCCCTCCCGGGTCAGTAATCATAATCTGCGGATGCCAGACAAAAGGAAGGTAGCTGACTGAACTCCAGATCAGCAAAGGCAGGAGAACTGCCAGAACACCAAATATCTGGCGAGATACCCGGTCAGTCCGGCCATATAGCCGCCATGAAGCCCTGAAGCTGTGCATGATGCTCTCCTGCCGCACTTTTATTTAACGGATGCCGTAAAAGACGGATTTATATAACTGTCAACATTCTGCGACTTTTTATAAACCCCCTGCTGAAGGTTAAATGTATTCGCAACTTCTGTTGATCCGTAGAGAGAAGAAAGTCCCTCTTTTTTTACAAAAACAGCTTTATTATCTGAAAGTGTCAGAAGGTGCGTACCATTAAGAAAATGCTTGTAGGCAACAGGCGTGACCCCTGCGAGATGTGACATAATACGCAAAGCATCGGGCTGCGTTTTGGGGTCCTGAATATACGTCACTACACGATCCCATACGCCGACAAGGCGCTGCCACTGCTCACGGTTATCATGCACCGATTGCGGATCAACCACGATGGTATCATAAATCAGCCCAGGCACCTGATGTGATGTAAAAACCGGGCGAGAGCCAGGCACAGCCCGCAGCGCCTGACCTGAGTTAGGCTGCCAGGCGACAACGGCAGCAACTTCACCAGAAGCCAGAACCTGAGGCATTTCGTTAGTTTTGGTATTAACCAGCTTCACATCTTTTTCAGACATGCCTGACTGTTCAAGCGCTTTAAGCAGCAAAAGATGATCGACCAGACCCTCCTCAACCGCAATCGACTTGCCTTTAAGCTCCTGCATGCTGGTAATGCCAGGCTGTGCAACAACCATATCGTTGCCATCGGAATAATCGGTCGCGAGAATCATCTCGCCCTTATGGCCATTAGCCCCCATCATCAGGGCGTCACCATTTGTCGCCATAACAGCATCAAGCTTATGTGCAGCAAAAGCATCAAGCGAGGCACCATAATCAAACCACTGAAAATCAGCGTCAACCTTCGCCTCTTTCAGCCAGCCTTTATCAATAGCAATCTGCCAGGCGACCCAGCCTGGCCAGTCACTATAACCAACCTTGAGGGAAGCCGCAGAAACTGACGTGCAGGAAAGTGCCGCACAGATACCAGCGAACACGCTTTTGCGAAGAAGTGATGGCAGACGCATGAGAGCTCCAGTAATACGAATTTACAAAACCGTATTACTGATAGTGACCACAAAGGCCCGCTTCATGCAATTAAAATTATTCTAACTTCAGAATATTTCGAATTCGTTCTGTTATCTGTGCAAAAATTTAATGTGTTTTGAACAGGATGGACCAATTACGCCGCAGCATAAAAAAAATCATATTCAAACTCAGGAGAGGAGTCTGAAAACACAGCAATCTGTGATGAGGAAAAAAAACTCGACGAAAATTACAATCAAAACACTTAAGGTTTAATTATATTTTTCGGAGAAAAGTCTGGAGCGGGCGATGGGATTCGAACCCACGACCCCAACCTTGGCAAGGTTGTGCTCTACCCCTGAGCTACGCCCGCATCAGACTGAGGACTATATATTCTGATGATGAAAATTACACAATAGGGTATTTTGCTTTTTTATAATTTTTTTCGAAAATTTTTTCCTGCCAGGCAGAACGACTATTCTGCCATAGCTCAGGTTCACTCCTGACGGCTCAAAATAAGAGGAAGGGCGCAAAACCATCATGCCAGATTCTGTTTTTTACGCACTATACCACCATGGATACGCCCGCGTTGCCGCCTGCACCCTTCCTGTCGCTCTGGCTGACCCTGCCACCAACAAAGAACGTATCCTTGAGGCTGCAAAAAACAGCGATGAGCAGGGATGCTCGCTCTGCGTTTTTCCTGAACTCAGCCTGACAGGCTATTCTCTTGATGACCTGCGCCAGCAGGAAGTACTTCTCACCGAGACAGAAACCGCACTGACTGAGCTCGCTGCAGCTACCATTGATCTGCTCCCCATGCTCATTGTCGGAGCCGCCCTGCGCCACGGCTCAGCCTTATGTAACTGTGCCGTGGTGCTGCATCGCGGAAAAATTCTCGGAGTAGTACCCAAAAGCTACCTGCCAAACTACAGAGAGTTTTATGAGGCCCGGCAGTTCACAGCCTGTGCACAGCTCCGCAACGAAACGATCCGCATAGGGAAATATGCGGTGCCTTTTGGCACAAACCTTTTATTTGAAGCTGCCGACATCGCACATTTCTGCGTCGCTATCGAAATCTGCGAGGATATGTGGGTCCCCGTCTCACCCGGTTCAGTCGCTGCACTGGCCGGAGCCACCATTCTCGCCAACCCCTCTGCCAGTGACATCACCGTTGGCAAAGCTGAAACCCGCGATCTTTTATGCCGCTCACAATCAGCCCGGTGCCTCTCTGCTTATATTTACGCCGCCGCCGGAGAGGGGGAATCCACGACAGATGTAGCCTGGGATGGGCAAATCTCTATTTTTGAAAATGGGCAGCTACTGGCAGAAAGCGAACGTTTTCCCTCTGGCAGTCGCGTTATCACTGCTGATATCGACCTCATGCTACTGGCTCAGGAGCGTATGCGCATGGGGTCATTCACCGCAAATGCCCGTGCTGTTGCTGGCGATACATCCGCCTGGCAGCGTATTACAAGCACCTTCACACCGCCGCTGACCAATCTGGGCCTGCGCCGCCCCCTTAACCGTTTTCCTTTCGTGCCCTCCGACCCACACCGCCTTGAACAGGACTGCTTTGAAGCTTTTACCATTCAGGTTTCGGCACTCAAACAACGCTTGCGCAACAGCGGCGTAAAAACCATGGTCATTGGCATATCGGGAGGGCTGGACTCGACCCAAGCACTGCTGACCGCTGTGCGCGCTGCCGATGAAATGGGCTGGCCCCGCACATCAGTGCTGGCCTACACCATGCCGGGCTTTGGTACGACTGATAAAACCCTGGCCAGCGCCAATATTTTAATGGAGACCCTGGGTACCACACACGAAGTTCTCGATATCCGGCCAGCAGCCTCTCTGATGCTGCGTGACATTGATCACCCCTTTGCAAAAGGCGAGGCTGTGCATGATGTCACTTTTGAAAATGTTCAGGCCGGCATGCGCACAGACTTTTTATTCAGGCTGGCTAACAAACATAACGGGCTTGTGATCGGCACAGGAGACCTCTCGGAACTGGCTCTTGGCTGGTGTACTTATGGTGTCGGCGATCAGATGTCGCACTATAATGTGAATGCCGGCCTGCCCAAAACGCTTATTCAGCACCTCATCCGCTGGGCAATTACCTCAGGGTATTTTTCACAAACAGTTTCCCCGGTTCTGACCACAATTCTTAATACAGAAATCTCTCCCGAACTCATTCCCGCAACGAATGGAAAAATACAAAGCACAGAAGATACAATAGGCCCCTATGCTCTGCATGACTTCACCTTATTTTATATACTGCGCTATGGCCTGCCACCATCACGTATCGCCTTTATGGCCCTGCAGGCCTGGCAAAATACAGAGGAAGGCAGCTGGCCACCCGGCTTTCCTGATGCAGAGCGTAAGGCCTATGACCTTGTAACGATCAGACACTGGCTTGGTAAATTTCTTTACCGTTTTTTCACCACCAGTCAGTTTAAACGCTCAGCCATGCCCAACGGCCCCAAAATTATGGCCGGCGGCAGTCTCTCACCACGTGGCGACTGGCGCGCTCCCTCTGATGGCAACGCGAGACTCTGGCTCGATGAGCTTGAACGCAACGTGCCCTGAAAAAACCTGAAAAAGACTTAAGCCTGAAAAAGGCTTAAGATAGATTTACCAAATTCTGAGCAGCAG
This sequence comes from Acetobacter sp. DsW_059, assembly GCF_002153695.1. Lineage (NCBI taxonomy): Bacteria > Pseudomonadati > Pseudomonadota > Alphaproteobacteria > Acetobacterales > Acetobacteraceae > Acetobacter > Acetobacter sp. DsW_059. Next base: position 154,969 of record NZ_JOPI01000023.1, on the reverse strand, counting down.
GCATGGTAACGCATCATAGCGTGATGCTGCAGCTTAGGTTATACAGGACACCATTATGAAGACAGAACGTCAGGCCACAACCCATCGCGCAACCAGCGAGACAGATATTACGGTGACCCTGGATCTCGACGGATCAGGTAAAGCGAATATTGACACAGGCATTGGTTTTTTTGACCATATGCTGACAGCTCTTTCAAAACACAGCCTGATTGATCTGTCAGTTAAAGTGCAGGGAGACCTGCATATTGACGGGCACCATACCGTTGAAGACACCGGCATTGCCATAGGGCAGACCCTCAGACAGGCCCTGGGTGACAAACGCGGTGTTCGCCGGTTTGGTCACGCTCTTGTACCGCTTGATGAAGCTCTGTGTGAAGCGGTTGTTGATCTGTCCGGTCGCCCCTTCCTCGCTTTTGACGCAACCTTTGACCGTGACCGCATTGGCGAAATGGATACAGAACTGGTCGAAGAATTTTTTCGTGCATTCGCAATGTCTGGCCTGCTAACATTGCATCTCACACAAAAAGCCGGAAAAAACTGCCACCATATTGCTGAAGCCGGTTTTAAAGCACTGGCAAGGGCACTCCGCATGGCGGTAGAAGCAGACCCGCGCGCTCAGGATGCAATCCCCTCAACCAAGGGAAAGCTGTAAAGCGTCTGCAATTCCCCCAGGCTCCCTCCATCCCGGAGCTTTTTCTCCGCTGGCCCTCTGCAGGCCGAGAACGTACGAGGTCATATGCCCAACTCTCTCTCCGTTGCCGTAATTGATTATGACGGCGGCAATCTGGCTTCTGCTGCCCGCGCAGCAGAGCGGGCAGCAGAGCTTTCAGGTCTTACTGCTTCTGTTGAGATTACCAGCAACCCCGACGCGGTTCTCAAAGCTGATCGTATTATTCTGCCAGGTCAGGGAGCCTTTGCCGACTGCGCCCGGGGGCTTGCTGCACAACCAGGTCTGAAACAGGCCCTGCTTAAAGCTGTAAGTGAAGGAACACCGTTTCTGGGCATCTGTGTTGGCATGCAGCTCATGGCCGAGCAGGGGCTTGAGCATGGCATAACCCCCGGCTTTGGATGGATCAAAGGTGAAGTCGCTCCTCTTGATGCACCAGGCCTGCGTCTTCCCCAGATGGGGTGGAACTCTCTCTCCTTCACTCGCCCACACCCGTTAACTGAACATCTGGGCAATGACCCGCACGGATATTTTGTGCACTCCTACGCCCTGCGCAACACATCTGCCGATACACTTCTGGCTACAACGGAGTATGGTGGTGCTGTGCCGGCTATAGTCTGTCACAAAAATATGGCAGGCACTCAGTTTCATGTTGAAAAAAGTCAGACTGTCGGCCTGCGTATTATAGCAAATTTTCTGTCCTGGCAGCCTGAGTCACCCCGGTGGGCCTGATGTCAAAAAAGAAAACAGTCAGTCGGATCCTGGAGTTTGAAGACGACGACCTGCAGGCACTATGCGAAGCAGTTAACGCCACAACAATTGATGGCGGAGGGCTTGGCTGGGTACGCCCTCAGGGCGCACAGGTGCTCGAGCGCTATTTTCAGGGGCTTCTGCTCGTACCTGAACGCATGCTTTTTGGCGTACGCCATGAAGAGGTTATTGTAGGCTCTGCCCAGCTTGTTCGCGAGCCTCGCAATAACGAAGCACAGGCCATGTGTGTTGCTCTGAAAAGTCTGTTTGTTGCCCCTTATGCCCGAAGGCAGGGACTTGGCCTGCAGTTGCTAAGTGCCGTTGAGCAGGCAGCACGCAGCATGGGTTATCGCGTCATCAATGCTGATGTACCCGAAACGCAGCGAGCCGCCATACAGCTCTTTATCCGTGCAGGTTTTGAGCACTGGGGCACACACCCTCATTATGCGCAGGTCGATGAGTGCCCGGTTCGCGGGTTATTCTTTTCAAAAAGACTCGACCTGACCTCCCTCCCTCTCCAGCAGCAGAAATAACACCAATGCCTCAGACTGATACCGCTCTTCGTCCTCTCACTCTGTATCCGGCCATTGACCTGAAAGACGGTGCCTGCGTTCGGCTACGTCGGGGTGAGATGGATGATGCAACCGTTTATTCTGATGACCCGGCTGCGCAGGCCCGTGCATGGTGTGATGCCGGATTTAAATGGCTGCATGCTGTTGACCTGAACGGTGCCTTCAGCGGCAAATCAGTTAACACCCCTGCCGTGCGCGCCATTCTTGAAAATACGACAGTACCGATGCAGCTGGGAGGAGGCCTGCGTGACATTCAGGCTATAGCCTCATGGCTTGAAGCCGGCATTACCCGCGTCATTCTGGGCTCAGTCGCAGTCAAAAACCCTGAACTGGTACGCGAAGCCTGTCGTCTCTTTCCTGGTCAGATTGTAGCCGGCATTGATGCACGCTCAGGCTTTGTTGCAACCGAGGGCTGGGCTGAAGTATCAGAAATGCAGGCCCGTGATCTGGCCCTGCGAATGCAGGATGCCGGTACAAGTGCCATTATCTTTACGGAAATCAGCCGTGATGGTATGCTCGAAGGCCTTGATCTGGAACAAACCGTCGAGCTGGCAAACACTGTGAGCATTCCGGTTATTGCCAGCGGTGGTGTTGGGTCAGTCGGGCATCTTGCCGCCTTACGCGAAGCCGCAGCACAGGCTCCTGGTATAGAAGGGGTGATTGTTGGCCGGGCCCTGTATGACGGCAGAGTGTCACCGCAGGAAGCACTTAGGGTACTTGGGTCATGCTGAAGCTGCGCGTTATTCCCTGCCTTGATGTTAAAAATGGCCGGGTTGTTAAGGGGGTTAACTTTGTCTCTCTGCGTGATGCAGGGGACCCGGTTGAGCAGGCTGTTGTTTACGACGCCGCCGGTGCCGATGAGCTGACCTTCCTCGATATTACGGCCAGCAATGAAAACCGTGATACTATCCTTGATGTCGTGACCCGCACAGCAAGACGCATTTTTTTACCTCTGACTGTGGGCGGAGGGGTCCGCACAACAGATGATATGCGTCGCCTTCTGCTGGCCGGTGCTGATAAATGCGCTATGAACTCAGCGGCGGTCTCACGCCCTGAGCTGATTAACGAAGCCGCCAATAAGTTCGGTAGTCAGTGTACAGTTGTTGCTGTTGATGCCAGGCAGTCTGCACCGGGGAAGTGGGAGGTGTATACCCATGGAGGGCGCACGCCGACAGGACGCGATGTAACCGACTGGGTACGCGAAGTTGAAGAACGTGGTGCAGGCGAAATTCTGCTCACATCAATGGACAGAGACGGCACCCGTTCAGGTTTCGACCTGTCCTTACTGCGCTCTGTTACTCAGGCAGTTCGTCTGCCGGTTATTGCCTCAGGTGGCGTTGGCGAGCTTGAACATTTTGCCGAAGGCGCACACGCCGGGGCAACAGGTCTGCTCGCTGCCAGCGTATTTCATTTTGGGCAGTTCAGCATTTCTCAGGTTAAAACGGCACTGGCTGCAGCCGGTCTGCCGGTCAGACCTTCTCCCGCTCCATTTCAGGCAAGCCAATCGATATGATTAAGAAAGTCAGCACAAAAACGCCTCCTGTCACACAACAGGACAAAAAAGCAGCAGCGACATCACCTGCGAAGAAAAAGGTGACTGCGAAGCCAAAAGCTGTGCCCACGGTCACGGCTGAACAGCTGGCAGACGTGCATATTCTTGAACGTCTGTTTACACTTGTCGAAAGCCGGAAAGGGACAGACCCTTCCCTTAGTCACTCTGCCCGCCTGCTGTCTCGCGGGACCAGCAAAATCGCACAGAAATTTGGTGAGGAAGCTGTTGAGTGCCTGATCGAAGCAGTAGCCGGTCGTAAAGATGAACTGATTAGTGAGAGTGCTGACGTACTCTACCATCTTATCGTCATGCTGGTAGACAGCGGCGTGCAGCTTAACGACATTTGGGCAGAACTGCATCGCCGGGAAGGGATCAGCGGCATTGCAGAAAAAGCATCACGTCCTAAAAAAAACCTTTCTAAAAAAGGATAAATAATGTCTGTCAGCGGCACCGGAACTTATGAGCCTGGCAATATTTTTGCCAGAATTTTACGAGGCGAAATTCCCTGCAATAAAGTCTTTGAAAATGACTATGTGCTCGCCTTTCATGACATCAGCCCAAAAGCGCCGGTGCACGTGCTGATAATTCCTAAAAAACCTTATGTCTCTTTTATTGATTTCAGCAAAACAGCATCCGCTGAAGAAATCGCTGCCATAATGCAGGCAACAGGGCACATTGCAGCCAGCCTTGATCTTGAAGAGGGTGGCTACAGGGTCATAACCAACGCAGGCCATAATGCCGGACAGGAAGTCCCGCATTTTCATCTGCATCTGATGGGTGGCAAAGCTCTCCCTGCTTTCCCTGGCTAATCGGCATAAAGTTTTCGCCTTACTGATCAGAAGGACCATAATAACATGACGCCAATGGAAATGCTCCTTAACCGTGCATCTCAGGACTCCCTTACTGCACCTGCACCATCTGCGTCAGAACTTTCAGACATTCTGGCGACAGCTATGCGCGCACCAGACCATGGCAAACTCAGACCGTGGCGTTATGTTATCATTGAAGGCGAAGCCCGCCCGCTTGCTGCAGAGCGTATAGTAGCCAGCATGCTCCGCCTTGATGCTCATGCTCCTCAGGCAAAAATAGACAAACGTCGCGATCGTTTTTCGAATATGCCCATGATCATTGCTCTGGGTATGCATTTGCGGCCTGATAATAAAATTCCTTTATGGGAACAGGAAATGACTGTCGCTGCAGGGGCTATGAACATCCTCAATGCACTTTCAGCAACAGGCTTTGGCGGCGTGTGGGTCTCTGGTGATATCACGGAGGATCCCGTTCTCGCAGCCGAGATCGGTTTTGAAGCCCCCCATAAACTGGCAGGTTTTCTTTTTGTCGGCACACCAGCCGGGCAGAACACCCCCTCACCCCGTCGCCCTGACCCTGAGCAGTTCACCGCACGCTGGCTTGGCAGCCCTGTGACTTTTACTGCTGACCGTAAGGAGTAATCATTATGTCAGACAGCATACAAACTGATGTTGTCATAACAGGTGGTGGGCCTGTCGGGCTGGCAACAGCTTTATCGTTAGCTGATATTGGCCTGAAGAGTGTTGTGCTCGAACGGGCACCTCTCAGCGCATGGGAAGACCCGGCTTTTGACGGCCGGGAGATTGCTCTGACACACCACTCCGTCAATATTCTTAAAAAACTAAATGCCTGGAACCTTATTCCTGAAACAGCTATCTGCCCGCTTCGTGAGGCACGGGTTGAAACCGGTAAATTTCGTCACCCGCTTACCTTCACGACCAACGGACGGGGTGTCGATGCTCTGGGCTGGCTTGTTTCTAACCATGAGATCAAACGTGCCCTCTATACTGTAGCTGCCCGGCGACCAGAGATTATACTGATGCCAGGCGCGGCCGTAACGGCCATTAATCAGGGTGCTGACCACGCTACTATTTCGCACACAGGCGGAGAGATAAAAGCTCAGCTTGTTGTCGGAGCAGATGGTCGTTTTTCTGAAACACGCGAACGCTGCGGCATAGGTGCCATTGTGCACGACTTTAAACGTGTGATGATGGTGTGTCGTATGTTTCACACCTCACCGCACCATAACATTGCAACACAATGGTTTGATGAGGGCCAGACCGTAGCACTCCTGCCTGTTAACGGAAGTGCATCATCACTTGTTCTGACATTACCTGAAGAGCAAATGCGCCAGCTTCTGGCTCTGCCACGTGATGACTTTAATGCTGCTGTTATGCAACGACTTGGAAACAGACTTGGTACGATGCGCCTGGTCAGCACACAGCATGTCTACCCGCTTAAAGGGGTTTATGCCCATCGTTTTGCCTCACGCCGCCTGGCACTGGTGGGCGATGCTTCAGTAGGTATGCACCCTATCACTGCTCATGGTTTTAACCTCGGCCTGAAAGGGCAGGAGACACTTGCAGATGCCGTCGCATGGAACCTGTCACTCTCAGCTGATGCCGGAGCCGCTGCGGGTTTAAGACGTTTTGAAAAAAAGCACAGACTGGCAACGGCTTTTCTTTTTGCTGGTACAAATGGCCTCGCCTCTCTCTACACCCACGATGGAGCGCCATTCAAAAAAATTCGTGAAACCGGCATTAAGCTTGCGGACTCTTTCCCTCCTTTTAAAAGAGCCGTTACATCCCTGCTGATGGATCGTCATGCAGAAAATAAAAAATATACGTAAGTGAAAATAAATATCTAAATTTTACCGGGTTATAATGTGACTATGGCCTGAGCTTAACCCGGTAAAAATCTGCCAGCCTTCTTATTCCAGACTGACAATCCATATTTAATTTTTAAAATTTATATCACCCACGTCCATAAGATTGCAGGGACTGTTTTAACGCCCGCCTTAGCTGACGCAAAACCCAGCGTGTTTCACGGCTGTTCCAGTTGAATCCTGGTTTTTCAGATTGTTTGTTACGTACCCGCCGGGCATAAGCATTAGTACCTGTCGCAGGCATAGCCATAACATGAGTTTTAACAGACTCTGGCAGAGAGGGGAAAACATCAATCCCGGCTCTTTGTTGTAACTGAGACAAAGAGATGAGCCGGCACTGCGGTGTATTGCTGTTTAAGCATAAATATACAGCCGCTCCATCCGCCACCGGGTCAAACACAGCTTTCCATAATGCAGAAGGAACCATCACGCCATCACGCCCGGTTCGTTTCTGTCCTGTTTGCGGAAACAGAACACCTGTCACAACATAAAGTTCACCATCCTGATATGTCAGCCCTCTGACAACACTTTCTATACCTGCCCAGGCGCCTCTGTTTAAGGCCGGCGCCTGTGGCACGATGTTAGAAAGGGCAAAAGATTCCTGCTGGGCTGCAATACCCGCAAAGTCACCGGAGGGTGCAAGGTGCCCTCTGTCCCAGCCACTTTTCTCCCAGTCAGATAATTCTCCCCTCTGGCCATATGGCACCCGGGTATCAGGATAAAAAGAGCCTTCACGCTTTGTTCTGGAGGCCTGCTCAAGGTTTTCTTCAACCAGCCACTCCGCTGACCAGACAGGACCTCGTGTCATGGGTGAATTCAGTGTTGCATAAGCTTTATTACACAGGAGCTGCCCATGACTGAGTGCACCACTAACAGCCGGAACAAGCCCTTTATAAAACAATGCATGGCAACCCTCGGTTGCAAAAGCCTGTGTCGACATACCCCACAGGAACACAACACCGGACAGGAAAATTCCGCCTGTCCGCATCATAACTCTCATCTAACTTACCTTAAGGCAATCATAGTCAGCATCAGTGTGATGCCTGACTTTCGTTCTATGTCATTTTCTTACCTATACATGTGGTTGTATTTTCTTGCCAACTAAACCCATACCCGCACTTTCAGCCGGGCCATGTAAGTAATCACACTTTATGTCTCTGGATATTTAAAAAATGACATATATCAAAAAATATTTTCACGAAATAATAACAAATAAAATTTACTTTTTATGTTTTTCTTGATCTCAAAAAAAAACAAACCTACGCTTCATATGTTCTGAAACAACACATATTAAATAAGGTATTTTTTATGAGTAAACACTCAGATAAAATTCATACTACTGATTCAGGCATTCCCGTTTCCAACGACCAGTTTTCTCTTTCTGTCGGAAATGATGGTCCTATTCTGTTGCAGGATCATGTTCTGATCGAGCAAATGGCTGCATTTAACCGCGAGATGATCCCTGACCGCCAGCCACATGCAAAAGGAGGCGGGGCATTTGGTCACTTTACCGTCACTCACGATGTCAGCCGCTATACATCAGCAAAATTTTTACAAAAGGGTACAAAAACAGAAGTTGTAGCCCGCTTTTCAACAGTTGCGGGTGAGGGTGGCAGCCCGGACACCTGGCGTGACCCACGGGGTTTTTCTGTCAGATTTTATACAGAAGAAGGCAATTTCGATATGGTGGGTAACAATACCCCCATATTTTTCATTCGTGACCCGATCAAATTTCAGCACTTTATTCATTCACAAAAAAGACGTGTCGATAATGGTCTGAGAGACAACGACATGCAGTGGGATTTCTGGACACTGAATCCCGAAACAGCTCATCAGGTTGCCTGGCTCATGGGTGACAGGGGCATTCCCGCATCGTGGCGCCACATGGATGGTTTCTCCAGCCATACTTATATGTGGGTCAATGCAAAGGGAGAGCGCTTCTGGGTCAAATATCACTTCAAAACGGATCAGGGTATTAAATGCCTGACACAGGAGCAGGCAGACAGCCTTGCTGGCTCAGATGCAGATTATCACCGTCGTGACCTGTATCAGGCCATCAAACGTAAAGAGTATCCAGGCTGGACGCTCAAAATGCAAATCATGCCCTATGATGATGCAAAAAAATATCACATCAATCCGTTTGATCTGACAAAAGTATGGCCTCAGGGCGAATACCCCCTGATTGAAGTTGGCAAGCTTGTGCTTGATCGTAACCCGGCTGATTTCTTTGCTGAAATCGAACAGGCAGCTTTTGAGCCAAATAACTTTGTACCTGGTACAGGTCTTTCACCTGATAAGATGTTGCTGGGCCGATCATTTGCTTATGCTGATGCTCACCGTGCGCGACTGGGGGTCAACTATAAACAAATCCCCGTCAATGCACCGAAATGCCCTGTTCATGGCTACAACAAAGGGGGGGCTATGCGCATCAATAATGCTCATGACCCGGTTTACACCCCTAACTCGAAAGGCGGGCCGGTGGCAGACGGGGTAAGGTTCCCTGAAAATGCTGTATGGAGTGCAGATGGCGAATTTGTGCGCTCAGCTTATACCCTGCGCCCGGATGATGATGATTACTCTCAGGCACGTGCGCTTGTAACAAAAGTCATGGACGATGCCGCGAGAGACCGTCTGGTCAGCAATGTGGTCGGACATCTGTCAAATGGCGTTGAGGAACCTGTTCTCTCAAGAGTTTTTGAATACTGGTCAAATATCGATAAAGATATTGGTCAGCGCATCAAAAACAAATTTACCAGCAAGTAAAAACTACAGCCGGAGAGATCATATCTCTCCGGTTTTTTCATATTTCCAGTCATTTTTTTTTAAAAGAGACGGCATAATACGACCATAAAGTCATGATATTGATGATTTATTGGTCATTGAGATAAGGATTGGAAATGATGAAACGTCATATGAAATTTCTGGCTGCTACAGCAACTCTTGCTCTGGCAACCAGCTCTGTCTCTTATGCAGAGCCTGGCGGTTGCCTGAAATATGGTACTGCTGGTGCCGTTGGTGGACACATGGTTGGTCACGGTGTTCTTGGTGCTACCGGCGGATGTGTAACCGGAATGTACAAGCGACATGAATTTCGTAAAGAAGAAAAAGAAAAAGCTGCTGCTTATGACAAAGAGCACCCTGGTGCAAAAGGAACTTATGCACAAAAAGCTACAGCCTATGATGTCGAACACTCAACATCACCTGGAAAAATGGCACCTGATGCACCAGCAGCAAATGAGTCTTTACACTAATATACCCCACACCATCCGCCCTGCTTATGCAGGGCGGATAACACATACTACACTCTTACTGTTTTATATCTGATTTTTCAGGTTCAAGAGGTGAGAGAATTTCTTTAATTTCATTGAGGTTTCCGGAAAGATAAGGGTAACGCAGCCCGTCATGATACGGTAATGAAACTGTGTGAAAATTATCGCCGTCACGCAGCAGCAGTACAACTGGCTGACTATTTTTACCTTTAACTTCTGTAATGGCTTCTTTAAGCACATCTTCACTATAGGCTTCGTTATTAACAGCTATAATCTGCTGATCACGGGTTATACCCGCATTCCAGGCCGGGCCATCCCACAGCACATTCGTCAGGATACCTTTTTTATTAACCTGGAAACCAAGAGAAAACCTGAAATCTGTTGTATGTCGCAATAAAGAATCAGATTTAATAAAATCAGTTGGCTTATCTGAAAAAGCTAATTTAGCACCTGTACGTGTTAAACCATCAAGAGGCGCCATTGGATTAATCTGATCAACCCGCTGATGCAGAAAAGCTGTCCAGTCATAAGGCTGTACACTATTCAGCGTGCTGGCAACTTCACTGATCCAGTATGTGCTGGGCATAACCCGCCCGTTATTCTTACCAAAGAAATCTCCGGCAAAATTATTGAGCGATTTTTCACCATGAGACAGCTTGCGGATCAGTGTATCGACATCAAGCCATATCAGCTGCCCTTCTGAATAATAATCCTCACTACGTTGCCAGTTTCTCCATGACAAAGGTGCACGCTGCGCAATAATCGGGTCATTCGTCGTATCAATAAGCGGGCGCCATTTACGACCTGCCTGAGCACTGTAGGTTGCCGCAACATCAGCTATAGCTTCTTCTGTCTGAGGCACAGTCATAAGACCTGAACGGGCAGCCAGAACATAACCCCAGTATTGAGTCTGCCCTTCATAAACCCACAACCCGCTTCCACGCTGTGGCGTGTTAAAGTTTGCAGCCCACAAGTCAGCCGGACGACGATATTTACCATTCCATGAATGAGTAAATTCATGCGCCAGAAGATCACGTGCTGCAGCAGTTTCATCCCATTTTGTAAAGTAACCCAGCGGACCACTATTCTCACTGGATTCATGATGTTCCAGACCAATGCGTCCCAGATGCTCGGTCAGAGCAAGCAAAAAGTCATAATGCTTATAATGATGAGAACGGAACAGCAGCGTTGCCTGTCTGACCAGCTCTTTATGACGAGCAATCTGGTCATGAGTGGCGTTCAGATATTGCGGTTTATCAGCCATCACATTAAGTGTGACAGGCACCTGGTCACCTTGTGTCAGGTCAAACTTACGGAAGTATTTCCCTGCAAAAATGGGGGAGTCCACCAGCGTGTTAAACATAACTGATTTAAAGGTAACTGTATTACCTTTTTGCGGTCCATCAGCACGCAAAGCCGTACCATATTGCCAGCCTTCAGGAAGAATAACCTGGGATACAACCGGTATTTGCCGTGTATAATAACCAGCAGGATAAAGGGAAACAGCTGACCATTGTATGTTTTCCATCACATCCGTCATCACAACGCGTCCCTCATCAGGAGAGACCGGTGAAAGAAGCTGATATGACACATTCAGTTCACGCGTACCGGCAGGAACTGTAATATGAAAAGCACTTACTTCAACTGTATCACGATGCCACGGCAGAACCTCTTTACCAGAGCGCACTTCTAATCCACCTACCTGGTCAATCGTGCCGGAAGGAGAGTGATCACCTGGCAGCCACATAGGGTAAAGCAGAATAAAATCACCACCTTTTTGAGACAGTTCAGGCGGGAGAGTAACAACTTCTTTTATACTCATGATACGACGGCTTAAATCAGTCGCGTCAACGCTGATCTGCATTTTGCCTGGGTAGGGGATATCTTGAGGCTGAGGGAGAGGGGAGGGGACGGGCACCTGCTGTGGCGCAGCTGTTTGTGCCTGTGCAGCTACTGCACACAAATCCAGTCCTAAAAAAACAGAGCAGAGCAAGGCTGCCCGATGGTATAGTTTCATCTGATATTTCCTATTAGATTTGTCTCTATAAAGACAAAAATATCAGATAATTCCAGAGCAATACAAAAATTTAATAGCTGACCTTAGCTTTAAGCATAACAGCGCCTGTATTGCTCTGAACTTATAAAACTACCGGAGCAAACCTGTATGCCCGATTGAATAACGACCAGGCTGAGGCCATACCGTCAGACCATGAGGCTCTTTGCCAACAGGAATTTTCTGCATATCTCCGGTTTCTGTATCAATTTTATATACGACATCATCAAAACGACCAGAGAGCCAGAGATATTTACCATCTGCGCTGACATTACCCATATCAGGGCTGCCGCCACCAGGAATAGGCCAGTTATTAACAATTTTATTCGTCGCAAAATCAATAACCGTCACACCCCCTGCTTTACTATGAGGGTTACCATGAATTTTATGCGAACCACGATTGGCAACATACATTTTTGTTCCATCACGGCTTGGGTAAAGCCCGTGTGTACCAACACCAGTATGAATAAATCCGATCTCGCGGAATGTATCCCCGTCAACGAGGAACACACCATCGGCCATCATATCAGCAATATAAAATGTCTTGCCGTCAGGTGAAATCAGAATATCCTGTGGCATACCACCACCTGAAAGCTTCAGATATCCTAATACTTTTTTATTAACTGTATCAACTTTTACCAGATGTCCGCCAAACTCACAGGTGAAAATGGCATAGCGACCATCAATTGAAAAATCAGCATGATTCACCCCCTTACAGTCAGGGGTCTGCACAGACTGCTGCAGTTCCATTGTATGCGGGTCACGAAAATCAAGGCGTTTACGTGCCTCGGCAACAACAATGGCAGATTTACCATCTGGTGTGAAATACATATTATAAGGGTCATCAACAGCAACAGCCGCACCAGCTTTACCAGTCTGCGCATCAATCGGGGTCAGACTACCGTCAAATGTGCCTTCAGCATTATTCGTCACCCACAGGGTTTTAAGGTCCCACGAAGGTACAACATGCTGTGGACTTTTACCGACCTTAATCGTCTCAACAACTTTGTTCGTATGCTGGTCAATAACAGAAACACTGTTTGAACGCAGATTGGGCACATAAACCCGTTCAGGATCAGCTGCGATCTGCGGTGCAATATGCCCTACACCTGTTTCACTATATAAATTAGAAGCATCGGTAACAGCCGGCATGCCAGGAATAGTCTGAACCGCAGGCACTCCACCCTGTTGTGAAGCTGATGAAACCGTCTGCGCAGACACAAGGTCATAACCTGTACCAAGCATGACAAAAACAGCAGTTGCCGCTGTCAGATGTCGTTTAAATACCATAGTTTTATATGCCTATTATTTGAATGATGCCTGTCACAATACAAAAAACAGGCATTTCTCCATTTTTACCATAATGGCCTGATATCGTCCATTGCCACGATAAGCAGCATATTACTCCTGCTGCAACGACCTGATATCATGCACTGCAGCATTAACCTGCATTTCAAGGCCAACTTTGCCCAGTGCAGCAGAAGCACGCCTGGGGTCACCACCATAAATCCCCTGACTGGTCAGAGGCTGACCTGACTGCCGCAAAGCCTGCTGCCGCACCATTGACGGATCTGCTGCCATAAGAAGAGATGTATCGCTGATGTCAGCATGCATACCAACTTCTTTCGCATAGCCATGCTGCGCCAGCCAGTGTGCATAATCATGTGTGACGGCGGTATAATATCCCACATCAAAAAATGCTCTGGCATTTTTATCATGCCATGATTTATTTAATGTTTTTACCGTTTTTTCAAGGACAGAATTATAACCACCGTGATCTCCCAGAAACACAACCAGTTTAAACCCCTGCACCCGAAAACTTTCAGCTGCAGATATCATCATTTTTTCGAAAACATCATTAGGTACTGTTATCGTTCCTGGAAAGCGCATATGTGAAGATCGCGGCGTCGTGCTACCTTCAGGGACATAAGAAACGACTGGTGCAATAAGCGTATGACCAAGCTTTTGAGCAATCTCATCTGCCAGCAATTTAACCCGTGTATTATGTTTGCCAACAGCCAGATAAGGACCACTCTGCTCAGTTGCACCAACAGGGATAATAATAGTCGTTGTTCCGGAGTGAATTTTATTATCTATCTCTGTCCATGTCAGTTTTTCAAACTGTACACTATCACTCTGACTGGTTTGCCCAAAACTGGCATCAGAAATAAATCCACTAAAAACAACTGAAAATAATGTAACAGCTTTTAATATTTTCATTATTTTTCACTTATTATCAAGAAGTGGTTTCAGGAATTTTCCTGTATAGCTGTTCTTACAGGCGACGATTTCCTCAGGGGTACCTTCGGCAATAATCTGACCACCACCATCTCCTCCCTCTGGACCAACATCAACGATCCAGTCAGCAGTTTTTATAACTTCAAGATTATGCTCAATGACAACAACTGTATTGCCCTGATCAACCAGAGCATGCAAAACCTCAAGTAACTTACCAACATCTTCAGTATGTAAGCCTGTCGTTGGCTCATCAAGAATATATAATGTACGACCTGTTGCACGACGAGCCAGCTCTTTTGATAGTTTTACGCGTTGCGCCTCACCACCTGAAAGAGTTGTAGCCTGCTGCCCTAACGTCATATAGCCAAGGCCAACTTTTTGTAAAATCACCAGTCTGTCTTTTATACGAGGCTGAGCAGAAAAATACTCGAGTGCCTCATCAACACTCATAGCCAGTACATCAGCAATAGATTTACCACGAAACTTAATATCAAGTGTTTCACGGTTATAGCGTGCACCTTTACAGGTATCGCATGTTACAAACACATCAGGCAGAAAGTGCATTTCAATTTTAAGTACACCGTCACCCTGACAGGCCTCACACCGTCCGCCTTTCACATTAAAAGAAAAGCGTCCGGGCTTATAGCCCCGGGCTTTACTTTCAGGCAGTTCGGCAAACCAGTCACGTATTGGAGCAAACAAGTCTGTATAAGTTGCCGGGTTTGAACGTGGTGTACGCCCGATAGGAGACTGATCAATATCAATGATTTTATCAATCTTATCAGTGCCTGTAATCGCTTTACAGGGCTCGGGAGATGTTGATGACCCCATAAGCTCACGGGATAATGTTTTATAAAGCGTATCAATCACCAGTGTTGATTTACCACTGCCTGAAACACCAGTAACACAAACAAACGTCCCCAGTGGAAAACATGCTGTCACATTTTTAAGGTTATTACCTGTAGCACCTTCAATTTTTAAAATTCTTTTTTTGTCAGCCTTACGTCTCTTCTGTGGTACAGGAATTTTTTTACGACCCGAAAGATATGCACCGGTAATGCTTTCCGGCACTTTTGCAACCTGCTCAGGCGTACCTGCCGCTATTACTGTACCACCATGCACACCCGCTCCTGGCCCCATATCAACCAGCCAGTCAGCACTACGAATAGCATCTTCGTCATGCTCAACAACAATCAGTGTATTGCCAAGTTTTTTCAAACGCTCAAGCGTACCAAGAAGTCGCTCATTATCGCGCTGATGTAACCCGATCGATGGCTCATCAAGTACATACAGCACACCTGTCAGCCCTGAACCAATCTGGCTAGCCAGCCTGATACGCTGACTTTCTCCCCCTGATAAAGTAGCGGAGCTGCGGGCCAGTGTAAGATAATCCAAGCCAACATCATCAAGAAATTTCAGACGGTCAAGAATTTCACGTAAAATACGCCGGGCAATTTCTGCACGCTGCGGCGTAAGTGCAGGCAAAACTGTATCAAACCAGGAAAGAGCTTTATTAATTGGCAAAAGACATGCTTCTGCAATGGTTTTTTCTGCAACCCTGACACATAAGGCTTCAGGTTTAAGACGTGCACCATCACAAACATGACAGGCTTTTTCAGACTGATAACGTGAAAGTTCCTCACGAACCCAGGCGCTGTCTGTATTCATAAGCCTGCGGGCCAGACTATGCAAAACACCTTCAAAAGGTTTTGTAACAGTATAGCTTTTTTTCTCATCATGATATGTGAAGGTTACATCTTCACTTACCCCGTTAAGAATACCATCCTGTGCTGTTTCAGGCAGATCTTTCCAGGGCGTATCCATTTTAATATCAAAATGCCGGGCAAGGCTTTCGAGCGTCTGATCAAACAAAGGCGTTTTCGAATCACGCCATGGTGCAACAGCTCCTTTTTGTAAAGAAAGAGCCGTATTAGGCACAACCAGAACCGGGTTAAAAAATGTCTCTGTTCCCAAACCATCGCAGGCAGGGCATGCCCCCTGGGGAGCATTAAACGAAAACAGACGCGGCTCAATTTCTTCGAGTGTAAAACCACTCTCCGGGCACGAAAACCGCGAAGAAAAAACCAGACGCTCAGGTGTTACGTCACTGTCTTTTAATGCCTCTTCCGCATAAACAATACCGTCTGACAAACCCAGAGCCGTTTCAAGACTGTCAGCCAGACGCGTTTCCAGCCCTTCACGCACGACAATACGATCAACAACCACCTCAACAGTATGACGCAGCTTGCGGTTCAGAGCTGGTACATCAGCAATGTCATACAGCGTACCATCCACTTTAACGCGGGTGAAGCCCTTACGCTGCAACTCAAGCAGCTCTTTACGATATTCCCCCTTGCGGTCGCGAATAACAGGGGCCAGCAGGAGATAACGTGCACCTTCAGGCTGAGCCATTATGCGATCAACCATCTGGCTTACTGTCTGCGCTTCAATCGGCAGCCCGGTGGCCGGAGAATAAGGTACACCTGCACGCGCCCATAACAGACGCATATAGTCATAAACCTCTGTCACCGTACCAACGGTAGAACGCGGGTTTTTAGACGTTGTTTTTTGTTCGATCGAAATAGCAGGGGAGAGGCCTTCAATCGAGTCCACATCCGGCTTACCCATCAGCTCCAGAAACTGACGGGCATAAGCTGAGAGGCTTTCAACATAACGACGCTGCCCCTCGGCATAGATCGTATCAAATGCCAGGGATGACTTACCCGAGCCAGACACGCCCGTCATTACGGTCAGACAATCACGGGGAATGTCTATATCCACATTTTTGAGGTTATGCACCCGTGCACCCCGTACACGAATAACCGGCTTTTCAGATGTAAGAGTTTTTTCTGTCGGCTTTTTCACAACGGCTCCCGCTTTTTCACTGACCCGCAACCACGGCACCATGACGGCAAGGTGATCTGCTACGCTACACACACAATAACTCTTTGAATATCCCATTGCACCCAGACACATGATAGACCATCTAAAGCAACAGGAAATGGCACACACCAACCAGACTACAGGGAAAACCTGAGAGGCTCCCTGCGATAAAACAAGGATAACGACCTTATGAATCAGATTATCGGCCAGTCACTCCAAGGTAAACCAGCAGGGGCCCCATCTTCAGACAATACCCCTGTTATTTCTGAAGGCTCACAGGCCACCTTCATGAAAGATGTGATTGAGGCCAGTAAAACGGTTCCTGTCCTGGTCGATTTCTGGGCTGAGTGGTGCAATATCTGTAAAAAGCTGGCACCGGTTCTCGAGCGCGTTGTAACATCGGCCAAAGGACGCGTCAGACTGGTTAAAATTGACGTTGAAGCAAACCAGTCTCTTGCCGCACAGCTCGCACAGGCTGGCCTGCCTTTGCAGTCTATCCCAATGGTGGCCGTCTTCTGGAAAGGTCAGATTCTTGATATGTTCCAGGGTGCGCCCTCCGAAAGCGAGATCAAAAAATTCATCGAGAATGTCGTTAAAAACACTGGCGGTGGCCCTCTTCCCACGACAGAGCTGATGAGCGAAGCTGATACCGCTCTTGAAGCTGGCAAGCCCGAGGAAGCAGCTGGCCTGTATTCGACTGTAATCGGCGAAGAGCTGGAAAATGCGAAAGCCTGGAGCGGCCTTATTCGTGCACTGCTCGCACTGGATGATGAAGAGTCTGCCCTTGCCGCACTGGAAGATGTGCCTGAAGCCATTGCAAAACACCCGGATATTGAAGGTGCCAGAGCCGCTCTCGAACTAAAAAAAGAAGGACGTAAAGCCGCAGAACAAAGCGAGGAGATTCACGCTCGCCTGGCAGCTAACCCTGATGATTTTGAAGCACGCTGCGAACTGGCAACCGCTTTAAACGTCGCAGGTAAACGCGAAGAAGCTGCAGAGCAGCTGCTTTACATTATCAAAACCGATAATACCTGGAACGATGGTGCTGCTAAACAACAGCTTTTGCGCTTTTTTGAAGCCTGGGGGCATACTGACCCGGTAACACTAACATCGCGTCGTAAACTTTCATCCTTCCTTTTTTCATAAGTATTTTGATAAGTGCCCCCCTCTCTTCCTGCTAATACTGACCTTCTGCGGCGGGTGCCGCAGATTTCAGATATGACACTGGCTGATATCCCTGCTGAAATCGGCCTTTTTCCTCTGTCTGGTATCGTGCTGCTGCCGCATGGAAAACTACCGCTGAATGTTTTCGAACCACGCTATATCGCCCTGGTTGAAGATGCCCTGGCATCACATCGGCTAATTGGCATTATTCAGCCCGACATACACACTTCTGAACAACTGACCGGGCAGGCCACGATACCACTTTATAAGACCGGTTGCGTCGGGCGGATTATCTCATTTGCTGAAAAGCCTGATAATACCTTTGTCATCACACTGCGTGGTATTATACGCTTCAGAACCCTGCGGGAAACACAACCGCACCGGAATTACCGGTGTGCCCGTATCGATGCCTCCGGCTTTGCCGGAGACCTGAGTGAGGTGTCCTCAGCCCCGTTTGATCGTAAAAAACTGCTCACTGCGCTGCGTTACTATTTGTCAAAAAAAAATATTAATGTCCGCTGGTCAGCCATTGAACAGATGGAAGATGACATTCTTCTCATTACCTTACCTATGATCTGTCCTTTCCCTCCGGCAGAAAAACAGGCATTGCTTGACGCAGCTACTCTGAGTGAGCGTATTAATCTGCTACACAGGCTGCTCGACCTGACCGGACTCTGACAATAAGAGTCCACTTTTCTGATGTTTCTTTAAAGGAGCCTCTCCTGATGTCTGAGCCTCATAACCACGTCGCCCCTGACCAGCGTCTGCTCTCTCTCCTGGTCTGCCCGGTAACAAAGTCTCCTCTGATCTATGATTCGCTTACAAATGAGCTCATCAGCGAAAAAGCTGGTCTGGCCTTCCCTGTGCGCGATGGTATCCCTGTTATGCTGCCAGATGAGGCCCGCCGGCTTAAAGACTAATTCCCTCTGACAACGGATTATACGTTGTGCCTTTTCTCTCTCTGATGTCGCAGCAGCAAGGTCACGCACGCCCGGTGAATTTTTGTGTCAGAAAACCTTCTGTCAGCCTTCTTTTGGGGATTCTCCTGGTCTCGCCATGGCTAACAGGCTGCCATCAGGAAATTGAGGGAGAGAATATCGATATTCCGCCTGAGCGGCCAGGTCGCTTTCTCCCTGAAGCCTCAGAGGCTGAAGCGCGCCGGGCGAGAGAAGATGTTGCACGCCAGGAACAGGCTGAAGCCCTTCATCCTGAAAAATACAAAACTTCATCCAGTCAGCCTTATGAAGCTATTGCGCCGGGGAATGCGTCCTCTGGTCCGCTTACAACGGGCGATGGTCATATGGTTATTCCTCAGGAGGAGCCAGTTTATGGCAATGCTCCTAAGCAAAAAACCTCTGCCACGCCATCTGCTCCACAGGCGCAGTAATTTTTAAACACAGCAGATTAATTCTCATAACCCTGTGTATGTCTTCACACCTACAGTTAACACGCCCACTGACGGCACAGCAGAAGCGCGTCAGAGCCATCAGGATAATAGCGTTTTCTGACCCCGACCTCAGCAAACCCCTCTGAGAAATATAAAGCCTGTGCGCTTTCGTTCGCTTTTGACACTTCCAGAAAGAAGCGTTCAGCACCACTGTCATACACAGTCTGCTCTGCCCATTGTAAAAGCTTACGGGCAATACCCTGCCGCCTGTATGCCGGGTCAACACACACGGTAAGAATTTCAGCTTCTCCCGCAACACTGCGCACCATAATAAAACCAGCTGGCTGATCCTGGTGCAACGCAAGCCCTGTTAGCACACCAGACAAGGTAAAAAGTTCAGAGAAAGCCGCTTCATCCCAGCGGTCTGCTTCTGAAAAACTATGAGCATGAAGAGCTGCAAGAACCCCGGCATGGCATGGTTCAGCCTGCATAATATCAGAAGTCATATTATTTTATACTCAGACCGGAGCCGATCTTAGTCCACCGGCAGGACGTTTTGCTTCTGGCGGATCAACATAGACAGGCAGTGCATCCCGCGGGGGCAGATAACCGTTCAGTCTCGCCAGAGCCACCTGAGCAATCTGCTCAGCATCGGGCATAGCCAGTGTGCTGACTTCTCCCTCCGGCATGGCAGGTAAAAGGCTCACCGCATCACCGGCGACCAGCCACACTCCCGACGGAGGGATCCAGTCAGCGAGGGATACGGCCTGAACACCCTCCGTAGTTTCAATAAAAACACGACCTTTACGGGCTGCTGTAACCAGCAGCCACCCCTGCAATGGTTGCTCACTATGTTCACGAATAGTCTGCTCCAGAGCAGGACGAAGAGCTTCTCCACGCGTAACACCCGTAACAGGTACACCCAGCCCCAGAGCATAACCAGCAGCCACCGCGCAGGATGCCCGTAAGCCTGTGAAAGAACCCGGGCCCACGACAACGGCAACACAATGAGGAGCCGTTTCAGCCTCTTTGCTCCATCCGGCATCATCAAGAGCATGGTGTGCAAGGCCGGCAATACCCTCAGCAGCCTGCTTACCAGCTACTTTGCTGCAGGAAAGAAGAGTGTATCGCCCTGCTTTATGCTCAACACACGCGGCCAGACCATATGCTGACTCTCCCGCAGCACTGCCATCAAGAACAAGGATGCGGCGCATATCAGTCATAGTAAACGACAGGCCTCTTCAAAAGATAAACGCGGGGCCCGTGCAGCTAAGCCATCTGTGTCACCATAGCCCAGACACAGCAAAAAATTCGCACGCCAGCCTGTTTCGGCCAGAAAAGCCTCTTCCACTGTTGTTTCGTCAAAACCAGATACTGGCAAAACATCAAGCCCCAGTGCACGGGCCGCCATAATCATATATCCCCCCTGAAGCGTGCCGTTACGAAAGGCTGTCTCTTCAGAAAGGCCTACGTCGGTGGCAAACCAGGACCGAAGCTCCTCACCCGGGGCGAGGTAAGGGAGTTGTTCAAAAAACAGAGGGTCATGCGCGACAATGGCAATAACAGGGGCCCCCATGACACGGTTAATATTACCGGCAGATAAAGCCGGGCGGAGCTTTTCACGCCCTTCTGAGCCGGTAATAAAAATAAAACGGGCAGGGCAACAGTTCCCCGAAGTAGGACCAAGGCACACCATATCATAAAGGCGGCGCAGGGTTTCAGCCTCCACAGGGCGGGTTGTCCAGCGACGCGGTGTCCGTGCGTTCTGAAAAAGTAGATCCTGTGCACTGCTATCCAGCATAATATATCACCTTACCCGCTGCCGCGCACATACCGTGCTGTGCCCGTTTTTAAACGGTTGAACAGGTTAGTCTTCAACCTGTTCAACAGAAACAACCTCTGGCACATAGTGGCGCAGCATGTTCTCAACCCCATGTTTAAGCGTTGCCCGTGAAGAAGGACAGCCTGAACATGCACCCTGCATTGTCAGCCTTACAACACCTTCACGGTAGCCACGAAAAACGATATCGCCGCCATCACCCGCAACGGCAGGACGTACACGTGTGTCGAGCAGCTCTTTAATCTGCTTCACAATTTCCTCGTCTTCCGGGGCGATCTTATCTTCGGTAACGCCTGCACCTTCGGTTACAACCGGCAGACCTGCCACCAGATGATCTGCCAGAGTAGTCAGCACAACAGGGCGTACCTCTGACCAGTCAGCATCATCAGCTTTTGTCACAGAAACAAAGTCGTGCCCCAGAAAAACACGCGACACACCAGGAATAGCAAACAGAACATCCGCCAGAGGAGAGCGACCGGCAACACCATCGGCATCAATGAAATCGATAGTACCGGCATCTCCCATAACAGAGCGGCCGGGCAAAAATTTCAGTGTGGATGGGTTCGGCGTGTCAGCGGTTTCAATAAACATGGTTTGTGATCCTGATGTTCTTTGTCGATATGATAAGATCTTACCTCAGTTGGTGCCACAATGCGAACTGGACAAGTCCTGTTAAAAAACTATTACTCTGAAATATGACCCGCACGGGCAAATCTGCGCCGCATCAGATCTGCCAGCCCCATAGCCACAATACCCGTCATCATCCCAATGGCGGTAGGAATAGCCCCCCCTCCGGGCACCATCGCAACCAGAACGCTGCTCATCGAGCCAATACCAAACTGCAAGGTGCCGAGCATGGCAGAGGCACTGCCTGCATGCTGCCCATGATGGTAAAATGACATCACTGTTGCATTAGGGCCAATGAAGCCCAGAGCACCGGTAATGCTCGTAATTAAAGCACAGGTCAGCAGAGCATGATGCTCACCAGCAAACCCTGTTAAAGCCAGCACGGTAAATACAGCCCCCGAGACCACCGCCCAGGCAAGAGCAGTCTGGAGCAGAAAAGACATAGTGAACTTATGCACAAGACGACCATTGATCTGCGTACCGAGGATAAACGCGGCGGCATTCACCCCAAAAAAAAGACCAAACTGTGAGGCAGAAAAATGCAGAACCTGCTCGAACAACACCGGCGCGCTGCTCAGATAAGAGAACATAACAAAGGTAGAGAAGGTCGCTATGAGGGCATTATAACGAAACACCGGCTCCTGCAGAATAGTAAGATAACGACCGGCAATACGCAGCGGAGAGAGAGAAGTTCTTTTACTCTCATCAAGGGTGTCGGGAAGACTGCTTACAATGCCTGCAATGCCAACAAGACCATAAAGACAGCCTGCCCAGAAAATCCACCGCCAGTCGCCGAATTTGAGAATGATACTTCCCAGACTGGGAGCCAGAACAGGCATCACACCAAAAACCAGCGTCAGCTGAGACATCAGTCTGGCGCCGGCTTTACCGGTTGCGACATCTCTGACAATAGCACGGGGAATAACAGCCGAAGCAGAGCCGCCTATGGCGCCAATAAACCGAAGCAGGCAAAAAAGATGATAATTTTGCACCACGGCACAACCAGCTGATGCAACAGAAAACACAGCCAGGCCTGTAATCAACGGTGCGCGACGCCCAAACCTGTCTGATAAAGGCCCCTGAGAAAACTGCCCCAGAGCAAGCCCCATGAACCAGGCAGCCAGCGTAAACTGAGCAGAACCAGGACCACCCCCCACCAGATCATGCTCAACCTGCGGAAAGGCAGGCAAATACATATCAGTTGCCAGCGGGCCAATCCCTGTAATCAACCCCAGAAGGACGATACGCCAGAGTGTCAGGCTGTTGCCAGAAGACAAAGAGGTTGTGGGGTGCGAAGATGTCATATCGTAAACTCAGGCAAAAGAGCGACAAGGCTGTTTCCCTGCCGTGCTATGCTGCTTTATCTGTCATTCTTTGTCAGAACAACAAAATGACCGCATCTTTTTTATCACTAACCGGAAATTTATTGGTCGGAGTAAGAGGATTCGAACCTCCGGCCCCTGCGTCCCGAACACAGTGCTCTACCAGGCTGAGCTATACTCCGACACTTACACCTGCGCCTATAAAACGTCAGAATTATTTTAGCAAGTGCCGCATAGCCTAAAGCTGAAAAGGTAATAAAATCTCCTGTCAGAACTGTTCGACTGATATGGCATACTGCCGGGTTTCTGAGATGCTACGGGCAAAAGCGGCCTCTACATCTGGTACGACCTCAATTTTTGCCCGGGCCGTAGACTCAGCAAAACCCTGCTTAACGGATGCATCAAGCATAGCAATCAGAGCATCACCCCAGCCGTCAGCATTAACCAGTAAAATAGGCTTTGCGTGCCTCTGAAGCTGTTTCCATGTCAGAATTTCCATAGTCTCATCAAAAGTACCAAAACCACCAGGCAGTATCCAGTATGCATCTGCTGTATCAAACATAATCTGTTTGCGTTCATGCATTGAATCAACAACGATCAGATCCGTCACACCTTCATGCATATTTTCACGCGAGTGCAGAAAATGCGGAATAATGCCCGTTACAGTCCCTCCGGCTTTAAGGGTGGAATCTGCTACGACCCCCATGAGGCCATTAGACCCTCCGCCATAAACCAGCTTCACACCATTTTTTGCAAGTATCTGACCTGCCTGCTCTGCAACAGTGCGGTACAATGGGCTATTGCCCATACGAGACCCGCAAAATACAGCAACAGATTTAACAGAACCAGCCATGATACAATATTCCTCTCGGTTTGTTCTTTACTTTATTCCTGCCTATGCTCTCATGCTCGCCAATAAAAGGCCAGCATTATGATCGTTTTGCCTGAGCATTTAAAGCAACACACATACCAACACCTGCAAGACAGCAAACAGCCGTCAGATAAAACAAAACTCCATATCCCCAAAGCGGAATAATAAACCCAAGGAGCGGGCCTGAAACAGCAATAGCAATATCAAGAAATACCGAAAAAGCACCGATAGCCGCACCGCGGCTCTCTTCTGAAACCCGGTTAACAACCCCCACCCCAAGTGACGGGAACAACAGAGAAAAGCCAACGCCTGAGAGGCCTGCACCAGTACAGGCCCAGAAAGCTGATGGTGCCCAGGCCAGAAATGATAACCCCAGAGCCTCGACAAAAAGAGAAAACAGAGCAACCGTTACGCCGCCATGTTTTGCAATTTGTCTGGTAAATGCGAAACGGGTGAGAACAAAAAGAGTACCAAACAAAGAAAGCCCGACTGCGGCACCGCTCCAGTTACGATGGGCAAAATAAAGCGTAAGCAGTGCTGAAATAGCTCCGAACCCAACCGAGCCCGATGCCAGAGTAGCCCCGTAGGGCCAGACCTGTGAGAGCGTTTTGAAAAATGACTGTTTTTTTTGTGTCGTCATCGGAGGGACTGCAGGCTTCATAAAAGCCAGAGGGAAACCAGTCCCCATCAGAAACGCACATAAAATACCCACCATTCCAAAACCGGTCAGAAGGCCCAGAGCATGCTGATAATATAAAAAAATCGCTACAGGAGCACCCAGGGCAATGCCACCATAAGAACACACACCATTCCAGGAAATAACCTGCGCCGTGTTTTCAGCACCGGCGCGCCTGATGTTCCAGACTATGACAGATGTTGCTACCCAGCTCTCTGCAAAACCAAGCGTAATACGCCCTGCAAGAAGAGCGGTCAGAGACATATAAGGCCAGGTAGCAAGCATGCCGGACAATGCAATAAGCAGCCCACATAACACCCCTGTCAGCAAACCAGTTAAAACAACTTTTTTGGGGCCGACACTATCAATGCGGCGGCCGGCATCTGCCCGGGTTGCAAATGTTGCCAGATATTGAACTGACACTGCAAAACCAGCCATAGCAGAGCTGAAACCAAGCTTTTCATGCACAAACAGCGGTGTCACGGCCATTTGCAGACCAATGACGATATAACAAAACAGCGTAAACAAAACGACTGGCAGAATACTCTTTAAAGCAGAAGAAGATTTTACCTGAGCGGACGACATTACAGAAACCTTTAATTTTCTTTTCTTCTTCAGAAACATGGTAACATAAACGGACAACGAAAAAACCTGAGGAGACTACAACTATGACTGCCCCTCTGCCAGATCCGGGAGGATATTCTGTTCTCTCCTCACGCATTGCTTATGAAAACCCGTGGACACGCGTGCGGGAGGACATCATACGCCGCCCTGATGGCAAAGATGGTCTGTATGGTGTTGTTGAACGCGGTCAATTTGCTGTTATCTGCCCGTTAGGCAGAACAAAAGACGGGAAACCCACCCTCACATTAGTTAACCAGTATCGCTATCCTGTAGGGGAACGTCTGTGGGAATTTCCTATGGGGATGTGGGAGACACGGCCGGATGCAAAACCAGAAGACCTTGCGGCAGGGGAGCTGAAAGAAGAAACCGGTCTTATCGCAGGCAGGATGCTTTATGCTGGCCCGGTCTATCAGGGAGCGGGATATTCAACTCAAAAAGGACATATCTACCTTGCAACAGAACTGTCACAGGATGTGGCTGAAAGAGAGCAAACAGAGCAGGATATGCTATGTACAACATTACCACTCGAAAAATTTGAAGATATGATATCAAACAATGAAATCTTATGCATGGTTACACTGGCAGCTTTTGGATTAATCAAAGCAAAAAAACTTATTTAAACATAAATTTTCTGCACATTTTATTAAAAATAAGTGTGCAGAAAATAAATTCAGAATGGTTTTACGATTACCATAATCACAATAATAATCATAAAAATTGTCGGCACTTCATTAGCGATACGATAATATCGTTCAGAATGTATGTTGCTGTCACTGTCAAATTCTTTTCTCCAGCGGGCACAACACCCATGAAAAGCAAACATACCGACAAGAGAAACAAGTTTGCAGTACCACCACCCGGATGACCAGTCTATAAGACCTGGTGTTAAAGTCAGAAGAGCACCAAATAAAAGGCTTGATATCATGGCCGGGTTCATAATTGCCCGCAGCAGACGTCTCTCCATCAGTTTAAAACGAGCGCTTTCCTCTGACCCGATTTTAACCTGACAATGATAGACAAAAAGACGAGGCAGATAAAATAAACCTGCCATCCATGCGATGACAGACATCACATGAAAAGCAAGAAGCCAGGAAACCCACGGTAAAAGAAACATAAACATATTTTTCATTCTTTCTGAATATTTATAGTATTTTCTATAAGATCAGAAAATTCTGAAAGATGATGGATAACGTTAAGGCCTGGCCAGTCAGGAACGGGCAGACCTGGCGCGCGAAGCAAAACACACATCATACCTGCATTCACTGCGGCACGGGCACCTGTATCACTATCTTCAAGCACGATACAATTTTCAGGTTTTACGCCTTCATCTGATGCAGCTTTAATGTAAACATCTGGTGCAGGCTTTGGTTTTCCCATATCCTGTGCAGAATGAATACGATCCTGAAAATAAGGTGTCATATTCAGTTTTTTAAATTTCAGATCCATCTCAAGAGCTGATGAATTTGAACCGACCCTTACAGGAACAGAGAGTTTTTCAACTCTCTTAAGCATGTCATAAACACCATCAACTGGTTCAAGGTGATCTGCCATAGCCTCAATAAAACGCTTCTGCATTTTACTGATCCAGTCATGGCCAAGATTTTTTCCTGTATGTTTCTCTATTTTTTGCTGAATAAGAGACAATGCCATACCTGAAAACTGCTCAACGGCTTTTTCTTCAGGTGCCTCCATACCAGCCAGACGGGCCTCTTCAGCACTGACCTGACAGCAAATTGTCTCACTGTCGACCAGAACACCATCACAGTCGAAAATAATAAGTTTAAGTTTGCCTTCAGAAGACAGCACTGAAGATGTTTGCATTATTATGGCTCTTCTCTGATTGTTCTGATCAGTTCCTGCACATGCTCAACTGGTGTCTGAGGTAAAACACCATGCCCAAGATTGAAAACATGAGCCCGCCCTTTAGCGGCTTCCCTGACGTATAAAGCTTCACGCTTCATCGCCTCACCACCAGCAAGAACAGCAATCGGGTCAAGATTGCCCTGCACACCGACGGAAGGAGGCAGAAGTGGCAGGATTTTTTTCAGATCAGTCCCCGTATCAAGAGCGACAACATCCACTCCTGTTTTTTCAGCATATTCGGGCACCATAATGCCGCCAAGGCGTGGAAAACCAACTATACGAACACCAGGGTGACGGGCTTTGAGCGATGCTACAATCTGACGGGTTGGCTCAATGACATATCGCCTGAATTCTGAAGGTGGTAAAAGACCGGCCCATGAATCAAACAACATGACAGCCTCAGCTCCGGCTGTAATCTGCGCACTGAGATACTCTGTGGTTGTTTCAGTGAGTAATGCAATTAAGCGATCAAAAAGAGCTGTTTCAGAAAAAGCCATTTTTCGCACAGTTGCAAAATCCCGCGAGCCTTTTCCTTCAACCATATAACATGCAACTGTGAAAGGAGCGCCCGTAAAGCCCAGCAGAGTTGTTGAACCTGGTTTTGCAACACCAACTGTGTCTGTGCCGTTAAAAATTTTATTCAGCCGACCAAGTGTTTCAAGAACAGGAGCTGTTACATCTGCGATACGCTGACGATCAAGACGCTTAAAATCTGCTTCTGAGCGTATGGGAGAAAGAAGAGGACCTTTGCTTTCTACAAATTCAAGTGACTGACCCATAGCCCATGGCAGAATCAGAATGTCAGAGAACAGAATAGCTCCATCCATTCCAAATCGACGGATAGGCTGAAGCGTTAATTCTGTTGCTATATCAGGTGTCATACACCGTGTCAGAAAATCGGCCTTAGCACGTTCTGCACGAAATTCAGGTAAAAACCTGCCTGCCTGCCGCATAAGCCAGACAGGAGGGGGCCAGAGTGCTTCACCATTTAAGGTTCTGAGCAAACGTTTCGTCGAAGGGATTTGAGGTTCGTTATTCATGTCCAGCAGTCCTGCACATCTTTTTCATCTCTGTCCATGGCCTCCCTTAATATAAAAAAGAAAAGAAATTTTTGTGGAGTTTATAGGGTACTGTGGATGATGGGGTACCCACTATTCCAAAAATGTACCCCATCTTTCCCACAGTGTGTACAAGTTTTATGTAACTGGGAAATAGCCATTTTTTGAAGTTATCCAGAATTCTCCACAGAAGGGCTGTGTACAATTCACCGGTTTATGACTCCTGGTTGTTATTCACGGTACTCGGTACAATGAAGAAAGGAAGACCGTACAATCCACACGTACCCCAGCTATCAACTTTTTATACACAGCTCAGATTTCACGTCATACCGATAAGGGACTCGTTTCTATGATATTTTCACATTCAGCATCGACTCCTGAGCATAACGAACCTGCCAGGCTGATTTTAGGCAGCGGGTCTTCAGCCCGAAAACAACTTCTGACGCAGGCTGGGCTCTCCTTTTGTGTACATACAGCGCAGGTCGATGAGGATATTCTCAAGCTTGAGGGGATGAAGCAGGGCCTTTCCCCCTCGGCTGTTGCGTTGTCTCTGGCTGAAGCAAAAGCCACAGCGGTCGCGGCCTTGCATGAAGGATGTATAATTGGTGCGGACCAGATGCTGTCATGTGAGGGAGACTGTTATGATAAACCTGCAGGGCTGGCTGAGGCGCGTGACCAGCTTAAAGCACTGAGAGGCAGAACGCATACGCTGCATACTGCTGTAGCTTTATATATGGATGGCGCTGTGACCTGGCAGCATGTTACTCAGTCTCATCTGAGGATGCGTTTTTTTTCTGATGCATTTCTCGATGCTTACCTGGAGACAGAAGGGGAGCATTGCCTGCATTCGGTTGGGGCTTATCGGCTGGAGGGGCCAGGTCTGCAATTGTTTGAAAAGATAGAT
The DNA here is from genome assembly GCF_002153695.1 of Acetobacter sp. DsW_059. Lineage (NCBI taxonomy): Bacteria > Pseudomonadati > Pseudomonadota > Alphaproteobacteria > Acetobacterales > Acetobacteraceae > Acetobacter > Acetobacter sp. DsW_059. The sequence goes on along the minus strand of NZ_JOPI01000023.1, from coordinate 125,954 downwards.
GGCGATTTTTTTTCTATACTTGGGCTGCCTCTCTTACCGCTGTTACAGGCGCTACGTGAAAGAGAAGTCATCTTTTCCTGAAAAAAGGGGCTTGCAAACGACTACAACTCCCTGTAACTGACAGTCATCAACTCTCCATTCCCAAATGTGAGAGCTTTATGACTGCACGGGGCCATAGCTCAGTTGGGAGAGCGCTTGAATGGCATTCAAGAGGTCGTCGGTTCGATCCCGATTGGCTCCACCAGTTTTTCAATCCTTTAAAAATAATAATATCACATAAAATAATAAACTAATTTTATTGTGATCTGTTATACATTGCATTCATTGTTTAATAGTAATGTTTTTTATTGTCATAAAACTGAAACAATAGAAAAAACATTTTTCTCCTTAATTGTGTTTATTTTAACACAAAGTGCCTGTTCTGAGGCGTTGTCATAAAACTATAACTCTTATTTGTAGCTTTTCATTTTTATGAATGAGGCAGGTTTCATTTCCTGCAAGGCTTAGCTTTTTCAATGCGTTTATCTTCATCGCCGTCTCTCCATCGTGCTGCGCTATGGCTGTTTTGCTCGCCACTGGCACTATCAGTCGCACACGCTGCGGGTAATACTCGTCATGTACATGCAACGCATACGACACATAACCGTTCGCAGGCTCAGGTAAAACCAGCAGCAGCCATGCCTCTGGTGGCCGGGGCGCCTCATCGCCAGGCCAGGCGTCGTGCTACACAGGTGGCTTCAGGTGGATCTGAACAGATTATTGCGACAGGTCGCCATACACGCTCTGAGCAGACGGTCGGGCACACAGAAATGCAGCGTATTTTACCAGGGATTAACCCGCTGAAGGCGTTGCAAATTCTTCCTGGTGTGGTTTTTAACAATGCCGATCCATGGGGTAATAACGAACAGAATATGTCTCTGTTCGTGCATGGGTTTAATCAGAGCCAGCTGGGTTTTACACTTGATGGTATTCCGCTGGGTGATCAGTCTTATGGTAACTATAACGGCCTTTCACCTCAGCGTGCAGCGATTAGTGAAAATATAGGCTCTGCTTCTGTGGCGACAGGGGCTGGTGCGCTTGGTACGGCTTCAACCAGTAATCTGGGCGGAACACTTGAGTTTACCACACAGGACCCTCTGCACCGTGCGGGTGGTCAGCTGAATCAGACTTTTGGCAGCTGGTCTACATTTCGTACATTTGCCCGTATTGATACCGGTGACTTTGGCAATGGTAACTCAGCATATGTATCCTGGGCCCGTCAGGACGCCCGTGCGTGGGACTTTGCCGGTCATCAGGGTGGTAACCAGGTTAACGCCAAGTTTGTGCATGAAGATAAGAAAAACAAAGTCACTGTGTTTTTCGACTGGTCCAATAAAGTTGAGCCTAATGAAGACGGCATTGTGATGCCTAATGGTGGCTCACTTTATGTGCGTCCTTTTATGTATCCTAATCTTAATCAGGCATTACAGTATTATAATTCATCAGAGTATAAACAGGCAGGTCTGAACTACCGCAACTATTATTCTGCGGCACAGCGTGAAGACTTCCTGATGTATACAAAATGGCACCATGATTTCAGTGAAAATTTAAAATGGGACACGAGTTTTTACTATCATCATGATCTTGGTGAAGGTGTGGTCGCAGGGCCGATCAGCGCTGCTGGTCTGCCTGCAATGTTTTCTTCATATTTTCCGGGACAGGATCTGAAAACAGTATTTGGTGGTTCTGGTATTGCGACCAGAACAACAGAGTACTGGGACAATCGTGGCGGCGTTATCAGCAATCTGAGTTATAAGCTTGGTCATCATCATATCGAACTGGGTGGCTGGTATGAGCGCAATAACAACACGCAGGCCCGTCGCTGGTATCCATTTAGCGCATCTGACCCCACGACACCTTATGACCGTCAGCATAATCCGTTAATTAAACAATATACCAACAATTTTTATACAAATACCTGGACCACACATTTGCAGGATAACTGGCAGGTTACTAAAAATTTCCTGTTAAATGCCGGATTTAAATCTGAGCTGGTTTATACCAATGGTACGCTGCCTGTTTCTGCTATCCCGGGTTCATTGTCACCTAAAACAGCGATAACAGTTCCTGGCGGTACAATTTCAACAGTTAAACCTTTCCTGCCCTCATTTGGTGCATTGTGGAATATTACAAAACATGAGCAGTGGTTTGCTAATATTCAGGAAAACGTAAGATCATTCCAGGCTGCTGGTTATGGTAATGCAACACCCTGGGGTGTAACCAGCCAGGAGGCATTTGAAGACTTCAAACGTCATGGTAAAGCTGAATCATCATGGACGTATGAAACAGGCCTGCGTACTAACCGACGTGTGCATTTTGGTCCTCTGACAAACATCAGTGGTCAGCTTGAATATTATCATGTTCATTTCTCAAACCGTTTGCTGGCAGTAGCATCAACACAAACTCTGTCTTCTATCGTAGGAAGTGCTACAACCCTGACAAACGTGGGGTCAGTAACCACCGACGGTATGGATTTCTCGTTCACCGCCCAGTTTGGTAACCATTTCTCATTCTATAACGCTCTTTCTTATAATAAGTCTGTTTATAACGATAATTATATAACCGGTTCGACCGTGGTGCATACGGCTGGCAGAAATGTTGCTGACGTGCCTAACTGGACTGAAAAATTTGTGGCTTCGACCCACTGGGGTAATTTCGATGCGCAGTTTGTGGGGGATGTTGTCGGTAAGCGTTATACAACGTTTACAAACGATCTTCATGCATCAGCTTATGCATTGTTTAGCCTGAACGCGGGTTATAATATTACAGGTATTCCTCATGTGCGTAATCTGCGCATTCAGGGAAATGTTACGAACCTGACGAATGAAAAAGGGTGGTCAACAATCAACGCAAACAATGCGTCTGGCCAGTATACGGCTTTCCCGATTGCACCACGCATGTATTTCCTTACAATTAGCAGCACATTCTGAGAGGGCGTGGCTATGGTTTCTTTTTCACGTCGTTCCTTACTGTGCGCTACTCTGGCAATGCCTGTCATTGCCAGAGGTTTTAAAGCCAGTTCAGCTCAGGCCACTCCGTCTTTAGCACCAAAGCCTCTGGTTTTTGCGCATCGTGGCTGTTCAGCACAAAGGCCTGAGCATACGCTGGGTTCATATGCAAAAGCGATTGCAGATGGAGCTGATTTTGTTGAGCCTGATCTTGTGCCGACAAAAGATGGTGTTCTGGTTTGCCGTCATGAAAGTAATATTGTAGAAACCAGTGATGTTGCGAGCCGGCCAGAGTTTGCAAACCGACGCCGGACAATGGTGATTGATGGCAGAGAGGAAAACGGATGGTTTACGACCGACTTTACTCTGGCTGAATTAAAAACTCTTCGTGCACGTGAGCGTTTGCCGCAATTACGCCCTCATAATACTCGTTATAACGGGCGCTTTGATATTCCTACTTTTGAGGAAATGATTGATTTTGTTGCAGCTGAATCTGCAGCGCGCGGACGGATTATTGGTATTATTCCTGAAGTAAAAAATTCAACGCATTTTCATGCTCTGGGGCTTGATCCTGAAACCAGATTTCTTGAAGTGATTGCGGCACATGATTATACACGTCAGGCACCACTTGAAGTGCAGTCTTTTGAAACAGGTAACCTGCATAAACTCAATAAGGCTGTAAAAGAGATTAACCCTCAGGCCAGAGTAATGTTTCTGATGGGTGAACGTAATCAGATACCACCTGATTTGCTGGCTAAAGGCGATAAAACCACTTTTGGGCAGCTGATGACACCAGAAGGCCTTAAGCATGTCAGAACGTATGCTGACGTAATTGGTCCGTCTCTCACTGATCTGATCCCGCGTGATGCTCACGGTGCATGGCAAAAGCCAACAACCCTGATTGATGATGCACATGCAGCAGGTTTACTGGTGCATGCCTACACCTGCCGCCCAGAGAATATTTGTCTGCCCCTTCAGCTCCGTAACAATGACGGGGATACAGCGCGCAATATTCCTGGTTCAGTTGCTGAAATGCGCCGTTATCTCGATATGGGGCTTGATGGTTTCTTTACTGATGACCCGGCTATTGGTCGTCAGGCCGTTGATGGTATTTAATCGTTTTATTACTTTGCCTGCTGAGAGGGGGCTTGCTACATAATCAGGGCTAATAGCACTATGGTGGTATAACCTTGAAAAAAAATGTATCAGCTCCCGCTCAGTTTAATCAGGGAAATTTCCTTGATACCCCCCAGCTGGCTTCGGGGATTACGCGCTTCTGGTTTATCAGGCATGCACTGGTTGAACAGAATGCGCGTATGAACCTTTATGGCACCCTTGATGTGCCATTATGCCCGGACACACTCATTGCGCAGCGTCCGATGTATGAAGCTCTCGCAGCACGCCTGCCGAGGGAGGCACACTGGCTGGTTACGCCTCTTTCACGCACCAGAAAAACAGCTGAAGCGATATGGGATGCAGGCTATGGTCCGGCGCATGCAGACGTTGAACCAGGCTTTATTGAACAAAATCTTGGAGAGTGGCAGGGAATGCCTCACAGTGATGTCACGGCTTATCTGCATATGCCGCCACATCCGTTCTGGCCTGTTTCAGCGACTGAGTCCCCCCCTGGTGGTGAGAGTATGGTCGAGGTGACTGCCCGTGCAGGTCGCGCTCTTGATCGCCTTTCGCACCAGTATGCGGGACAAAACATTATTGCGGTCAGTCATGGCGGAGCTATTCGTGCTGCTCTGTCACATGCATTGTCTGTTCATATAGAAACAGCCTTACATTTTTCAATTCAGAATTTGTCTGTGACTATTCTCGAACGTCTTGATGAAGGCTGGCGTGTTGTAACAGTTAATGAACTTCCCGGTATATAATATTGTTTTTAATACCTTCTCCATTAAGGAGAAGGGTCTTTAGAGTTCACTCTTTCCTGCGGTGGTGGTGGGTTTACGACCTGGGGGGATGGTTCAGTATGCAGAGCAGACAGAGGCATACCTTTAACAGGTGATTTTTCGGTAATAGAAATTTCCGGCCCTTTAGCGTTCCAGGCATCAACCGGAGGCAAAGGCTGCTGATCCGGCTGGTCTGCTAATGGATTTTTATCAAGAATATTACGCATTTTTTGCGGGTAGCGGTTCATAAGTCCCAGAAGTGTACCATTTGTCCAGCCAAACCCAATCTGCATCGGGTATTCTCCGCCTCCGGCACCACCTTTAGGGTTTATTTGTTCAGATACAACATCATATTTTTCGAGCAGAACACCACTTTTCTCATATGTTCCAATAACACGTTCCATCCAGCGCCGTGCAATTTCTTCTGCCAGTTTACTATGACCATATTGTTCAAGCCCCTTAATACTCATCCACTCATTAGGAGCCCAGCCATTAGGATAGTCCCACTGTTGTCCTGTTTCACGATCTGTTTGTGTTAAACCTCCTTTTTTCAGAAGGTGTTTTTCAATTGTTTCTGCAACGGCATCAGCTTGCTTTTGTGACGCCAGATGAAAAAAGAGAGGCACGGTTGTTGCAACAGATAAAATATCGCTTTGTTTTTTTGTCTGCCAGTTATAATCAAAATAAGCACCTTTCTGAGCATTCCATAAATACGTGTTAATAGCATTGGTAAGCTCAACAGCCTGTCTTGTGAAAAATGCTTCTTCTTCCTTATTGTTTTTAAGGGCGTAGGCATGAGCAAGAGTTTGCTCAAGATGTACCATAAGGCAGTTATATTCTATAATGACCAGTGATGTTGCCTGAATGGTTGAAAGTGTTTTGCCATCTGCCAGCCAGCGGGATGAATAATCCCAGCCTGTTTCAGCACCGGCTCTCAGATTTCGCCACAGGTCAGCTTTATCACGCTTTGTTTTTTCGGCTGTTTCAATATCCTGAATATAGCTTTCATCCCGGGGGGTATCCATATCGTCCCATGGGCGAAACATAATGCTTCCATCATCAAGTTTTACAACATGATGAGATGCGCTGCCGGGTTTCAGGTCAGCCATTCCTTTCGTCCAGTAGTCATATTCACGTCGCAATGCCGGAAGGAAAGTGGTGTATGTTATTTGTCCGTCATGACTTGCCAGAAGATCAAGCATAACCGAGAAAAACGGAGGCTGTGACCGGCCCATATAATATGTACGATTACCGTTAGGCATAAAGCCATAACGATCAATGAGAGAGGCAATATTTTTTACCATGTTACGCATCAGGTCGATATGCTGATCTTCATAAAGACCTATCATTGTAAAATATGTGTCCCAGTAATAACATTCCGAAAAACGCCCTCCGGGAACAATATAATCATTTGGCAAAGAGAGTAAGGATGACCAGGCAACAGGCTGATCTGCTTTGCGGGTTAAAACATCCCACATTCCACTTATATAATCTCTTACATTTTCATCAGGTTTTCGAGAATAGGATGCTGTTCGTAACACGGGCATAGTAAAATGTTTTGTTACGAATGTTTTCAGGTCAAAACCGGGTTTATCTTTTTCCTGTTTCCACAAAGCAACCAGAGAGTCAGGAGACTGGTCTGGTGTCGCATCAGAGGCAGATTTTGGATCTGTATAGATTTTGGCACGATGTATCGCAACAAAAAGATCTCCGAGTGAGACCGAAGGCGGTCTTAAATCCTGCGGTACAACCATCGGAGAAATAATGGGTGTTGCAGTCGCCTGGGGCGAAGGTAAGGGCAGTGACGGCTGTGCTGTTGTTGTATCTGCCGCAGCTGTCTGTGTCTCAGTTGTGCTTTCTTTAACTTCGTCAGATATGGCTGAAAGCCCGGCAGGTGCAGATAATGCAGCATGCTGAATTGCCGTTTCCGGAGCGGGGGCCTCAGCCCCTGTAGTCTGTTCAACAGTTGCAGGTGCTGCTGCGGGAGGTTCAGAGGGAAGGGCTGCATGTTCTATCGCCGTAGCCGGGGCAGAGGGCGTCTCTGTGGGTGCTGCCATAACGGGAGAATTTAATATTGCCAGAAGGGTGATGCACACAGAGCCTGTGGCTGACAGAGCGGAATAACTTATAAGGCTTTTTTTATGGTGCGATATGCTCATAGTCTGTTGTCTTCCCGGCAATAAAGTGTCTCTTCGCGGCATCAGAGTTATGGTGAAGAGAGTATGCACATCCTGGAGTAAAACGGGCAGAGTTTGGAAGGGTTTAATGTTCCCCCTGCACGCGCTATATTTTTTCGTAATCAGTGATGCTTTACAGTGTGTCGTTACGATCCTTATTCAGGAGTGTTAATCATGTCGTCTCATTCTTCAAGCCCCGGAGCTCTTGCTGTTACAGATGATCTGTTTTTCAGGCGTCCGGAGGCCCTTCTGGCACAGAATGAGGCCGAAAGTCTGACTCATTCTGCCCTGGATGGTATGGATGATGGTGAATTGTTTCTTGAGTATCGTGAAAGTGAAAGCATTTCGCTTGATGACGGAGTGATCCGCTCAGCGTCTTTTAATACCAGTTGTGGCTTTGGTTTACGCTCTGTTCTGGGGGAGGAAACCGGTTTTGCTCACTCAGATGACCTGAGTAAGACAGCACTGAAACGGGCAGCTGAAACGGTATCTGCGGTCAGGACAGGGCGGTCAGGGGTTATGACCCTGCCTCCACGCTCAACCAATACACGCCTCTATACCGACGCTAATCCGCTAGGTGAGAGTGATTTTGCAGCCCGCTCAGGGCTTTTGTCACAGATTGATGCCTATGCCCGTGGTAAGGATAGCCGCGTAGTGCAGGTTATGGTCTCATTGTCAGGTGAATGGCAGGCCGTGCAGATTATACGTGCTGATGGTTCACGTGTGGCTGATTTACGCCCGCTGGTGCGGCTGAATGTTTCTGTTGTCGCAGAGCAGAATGGCAAACGTGAAAGTGGTAGCCATGGTCTGGGAGGGCGTTATGAGATCAATCGCCTGCTGGAGGCTGAAACATGGCAGTCTGCTGCGGACGAAGCTCTGAGGCAGGCGCTGGTCGCTCTTGATGCGCGTCCGGCTCCGGCCGGAGAGATGGAGGTTGTTCTTGGTGCTGGCTGGCCTGGCATTTTGCTGCATGAAGCTGTGGGCCATGGTCTTGAAGGTGATTTTAACCGTAAAGGTACATCCGCTTTCGCCGGCATGATGGGTAAGCAGATTGCAGCTCCCGGTGTTACAGTTATTGATGATGGTTCACTTCCTGACCGGCGCGGCAGCCTGACTATCGACGATGAGGGCACACCAGCCGGCCGCACGGTGCTTATCGAGGATGGGATTCTCACAGGCTACCTCCAGGACCGTCAGAATGCCCGTCTCATGAATATGGCTCCGACGGGTAACGGTCGTCGTCAGTCTTATGCATATGTGCCTCTGCCACGTATGACCAATACGATTATGATGCCAGGCCAGGCTTCAGTTGATGACATGATCCGTTCGGTGAAGCGTGGTCTGTATGCCGTTCATTTTGGTGGCGGGCAGGTTGATATAACGTCAGGAAAATTTGTTTTCTCAGCATCTGAGGCATATCTGATCGAAGATGGTAAAGTAACTGCACCCGTTAAGGGGGCAACACTGATTGGCAGCGGTGCTGAGGCTATGAGACAGGTTTCTATGATCGGCAGTGATATGGCGCTTGATCCTGGTATTGGTGTCTGTGGAAAAGCCGGGCAGGGGGTTCCTGTAGGTGTAGGGCAGCCAACCCTGAAAATGACGGGGCTTACAGTAGGTGGTACAGCCTGATAACTGACACAGCCATAGGCCTGGCCAGGGCATGGTTTGTTAATATCAGCATGATGCAGCGCGACAGAATAAGGTAAGACAATGGTTGAGAACGGCTATAGCAGCTCTTTTATGCAGGAAGCTTCGGCTCGGGGTTTTATTTTCCAGTGCACAGACCCGCAGGCACTTGATGAAGCCATGGCAAAGGGGCCTGTGGCTGCGTATATAGGGTTTGACCCCACAGCTGACAGCCTGCATGTGGGCAGCCTTATTCAGATTATGATGCTGCGTTTGCTGCAAAAACATGGCCACAGGCCTGTGGCGCTGGTGGGTGGTGGTACAGCCCGTATTGGTGATCCGTCTTTCCGTGAAGAAGCACGCAGACTGATGACAGAGGACATCATTCAGTCCAATCTTGCCGGTATTGAGGGGTGTCTGCGGCAGTTTCTTCGCTTTGGTGAAAATACGTCTGATGTCAGGCTGGTCAATAATGCAGACTGGCTTGATAAGCTGGCTTATATCGACCTGCTACGTGATGTCGGAGTGCATTTCTCGATTAATCGTATGCTCGCATTTGACTCAGTTAAAAATCGTCTCGACCGCGATCAGGGGCTGACTTTCCTTGAGTTTAATTACTCGATCCTTCAGTCATATGATTTCCGTGAACTCAACCGTCGTCATGGTGTGACCCTGCAGCTTGGCGGATCAGACCAGTGGGGTAATATTGTCTCAGGTGTTGATCTGGTGCGTCGTACAGACCAGACGCAGGTCATGGGGCTAACAACACCGCTCCTGACCACGTCCTCCGGTGCTAAAATGGGTAAAACAGCGAACGGTGCCGTCTGGCTGTCAGAGGCGCGTTTACCGGTGTTCGATTACTGGCAGTTCTGGCGTAATGTGGAAGATGCTGACACAGGTCGCTTTCTGCGCCTCTTTACCGAACTGCCTCTGGATGAGTGTGAGCGTCTGGCTGCGTTTGAGGGCGCAGACATTAACGAAGCCAAGAAAATTCTGGCAACAGAGGCAACAGCATTGTGCCATGGCCGTGAGGCTGCCGAGGCTGCGGCTGAGGCCGCACGTAAGACTTTTGAGGAGGGTCAGCTTGTTGCAGATGATCTGCCCGTCTACACGGTCTCTGAAGCTGATCTGGCAGAGGGTATTCCTGTTTTCCGCCTGCTTGCTGAATCTGGTCTTGTTAAAACCAACGGTGAAGCCCGCCGCTTAATTCGCGGTGGTGGTGCACGGGTTAACATGGTTGCTGTGAAAGATGAAAATCAGCTGATTACGCATCAGGATACAGTTGATGGCGCAATTCGCCTCTCGTCAGGCAAAAAGCATCATATTCAGGTAAGAGTTGCCTGATTAAAGGCGTGTAGCCAGCAGAGCAGGGGGTAAAATTATCCCCTGCTATTTTTTTGTATGATTTGCTGGCGCCGGCTGAGTTTTCTGACCGGCATACCAGCCCTCCGGCTCTCTGCTATTGTGTTTATGCGCGCAACGCAGGTTTCAATATAATCAGCATCAATCTCAAAACCTGTGCCGTAGTGGCCCAGCTGTTCAGCTGCGGCAAGTGTCGTGCCAGACCCCAGGAAGGGATCAATAACGGTAAGATTGTCCCCTCCGTGCAGTTTCATGCAGCGTATGGGTAATTCTTCAGGGAAACTTGCCGGGTGATTAAATTTCTGTGTTTTTGAGAGGACTGTTTTGTAAGGGATGTGCCACACATTCCCTGCGCAGCGTTTATCGCGCGTATGACCCCAGCGGGAAATGTTAGATTTATCTTTAAAAGGCACGCCAACTGCCAGGCGGTCTATTGTATTTGTGCCTGTTTTTGTAAAATGAAAAATATGCTCATAATTATTGTTGAGAAAGCGTGGGCTGTTAATTGGTTTAAAATGGCCAAAACTTTCTTCATCAATGCTGATCGACTTTACCCATATAATGTTATTTTGCAGAATAAACTCATGCCTGAAAGCTGAGGCAATTTCGTGGGTAAGCCACGGATCTGCACCGGTGCCGCCGACATTGAGAAAAAACGATCCATCTTCTTTTAAAATACGATCAAGCTGCTCGCTCAGTCGTGCCAGCCATTTAAGGTATTGAAGGCGGGGCATTGTGTCATCATATGAGTTGTAGCTCAGGCCAATATTATAAGGCGGTGAGGTAATGATGATATCAGCACAGGCATCGGGCAGGCGTTTAATCTGTTTCAGGCAGTCTCCCTGCACAATAGTCTGCCGGCCAGCTGTTGTGACGTTACGTGAAAAACAGGCTGCCAGCATCTTCTCTGGTGCGGTGTGCGTCATGAAGCAGTTGCCTTTGGATTGACGTTTTTCTGAGCAGAGCAGACACTCAGAAATATGGTCTGCACAGGAGAAGACCCGCAGAGTCCATCTCCTCCTGGCTAGTACGCAATAAATGATGTTGTCAATGCGTTTTAGAGTTTTTGCGGGGGAACGGGGTGAAGGTAACCCGCCTTATCAGCGCCATGAGATTGCCTTCTTATTTCTGAAAAATATGGTTTTCCATGGCAGACGAACAGGAGCAGGACATGGGTAAAAAAGTCATTTTTAAAAATATAATGGCCTCTCTGGTGTTGCTGACATCGTCTGCTATGCCGCTGGTTTGTGCTTCTGCACATCCAGGTGGTGGCCCTGGCGGAGGCTTTCACGGTGGTGGCCCTGGCGGAGGCTTTCACGGTGGTGGCCCTGGTGGAGGTTTTCACGGCGGTGGTCCTGGTGGAGGTTTTCACGGTGGTGGTCCCCGGTGGGGAGGCCCCGGCCCTGGCTGGGGTGGTCCTCGATGGGGTGGTCCCGGCTGGGGCGGTCCACGGTGGGGAGGCCCTGGCTGGGGTGGTGGTTATGGCTGGAGCTGGGTTGGTCCTGGCTGGGGCTGGGGTGGCCCCGGCTGGGGTTGGGGCTGGGGCTGGCAAACGCCGTTTCTTGTCGGTTCCGCTGTAGGGCTGGTTGCCGGCGGGCTGGTCGCGGCATCTGCTATGCCGGTGGCAGACAGCTCTTATTATGCTGATCAGAGCTACTACGCGACGCCGGATTATTATGCGGGCAGCCCTGCGCCCGCGGCCTCAACCTATGCGCCTCCGGCTTATGCTGCCCCATCAGATGTTGTAAGGTGCAGTGCAGGGCGCGTTTTCAACTCAATGACGGAGAGCTGTGTGCCACGCTAAAGAGAGATTTTATTTTTTAGCAAAGGGGAGGGTGGCCTCTTCAAGTTCCAGGAGCCAGAGTTTATCATCAATGCCACCATCCCCTGAATAGCCTCCTGGATGCGTTGAACTAACGATACGATGGCAGGGAATAAGAATAGGAATGGGGTTGCGCCCCACGGCCTGTCCGGCAGAGCGCGGGCTACCACCGGCACGCTCTGCCAGTTCTTTATAGGTTATGACTGTTCCGACCGGGATATCACATAATGCAGCCCATATTTTCTTCTGATAGACGGTGCCAAAAGGTTCCAGAGGCAAAGGGAAGGGCTTTGCTGTTTTCGGGTCATCAAACCACTGATCAAGCCAGTCACGTGCTTCGCAGAGCTGTGGGTTTTCAGTCTGGTCACGACCCCACCCCCAGTCGAGAGAGATAAGCTTACCATCCTCCTCAGTGAGGGTGAGTGGCCCAAGGGGGGAGTGAAGAGAGAGCTGAGGCATCAGAGATATCCTGTGTAAGACGGAGCGAGGCCTGTAAGGCAGAGTATTTATTGGGTATCTTATACCGCCTGGTCAGATTTTATGTTGCTTTTTTGGCCTCCGGAATAGATGAACGGTGCAGTGACGGGCCTGTAGAAGAGGATGAAGCAAAATATGGCTTATCAGCATAACGAAACCATTTTTGCTCTGTCTACAGGGCTTGAGCGTGCAGCTATAGCGGTTATGCGTGTCAGCGGGGCAGGGAGTGCTGTTTTGCTTCAGCAGTTATGCGGCACGTTGCCGGCACCCAGGCGCGCTGTGTTGCGGCGTGTCTGGCGTGACAGCGCTGTGAAGGATAACCTGCTCGATGAAGCTGTTGTAATCTGGTTTCCTGGCCCGGAGAGTTATACCGGGGAGGATGGGTTTGAGCTTCATCTTCATGCCGGGCCTGCTATTATCAGTGCGGTAGCTGAAGCCCTTGTGCAGAGTGGTGCAAGACCTGCCGAGCCGGGTGAATTTACACGCAGAGCGTTTACTAACGGACGGATGGATCTGGTCGAGGCGGAGGGGATTGCTGACCTTATAGCCGCTGAAACAGAAAGTCAGCGTAAACTGGCTCTGGCGCAGTCAGATGGTGCTTTGAGCAAATTGTATCAGAACTGGCGCGAACGTCTGAAATACATTCTGGCTTATCAGGAAGCGCTTATTGATTTTCCTGATGAGAATCTGCCACAGGAAACAGAGCAGAAATTAACAGATGAGATCAGTAACCTGATTGCAGAAATGCAAAGCCATTTGCAGGATGGTGAAAAAGGGGAGCGTATTCGTCGGGGTGTCGTGTTTGCTATTGCCGGGCCACCTAATGCAGGCAAATCCAGCCTGCTTAACTGGCTGGCTGAACGCGATGCGGCGATTGTTTCTTCAGTAGAGGGCACAACGCGCGATGCAATTGAGGTTGGGGGCACACTGGCAGGTGTGCGCGTGACTTTTATCGATACAGCTGGTTTGCGTGAAACTGAGGATATTATTGAGGCTGAAGGGGTCAGGCGGGCACTGTTTCACGTGAAACATGCAGATTGTGTTTTGCAGATGTTCCCCGGAGCGACTATACCAGAAGAGGTTTTTCCTGATGCCATACTGATAGGGAATAAAGCTGATCTGTTCCCGGTTCCCTCAGAGGTTCATGGGCATGAAGTGATCCCCGTCAGCCTGAAAACAGGAGAGGGGTTGAAGGCCCTGCGGCATGTTCTGGAGCGTAAGGTTGAAAGCCTGACAGCCCGCCTGCCAGGGAGCGCCCCGTTGCTGACGCGTGCCCGGCATCGTGCTGGTGTACAGGAGGCACAGCAGAATCTGGCTGCAGCGCTTGAGCAGCAGTGGCCGGAGCTGCGGGGTGAAGAAATTCGGCTTGCTATGCGTGCTCTGGGCCGTATTACAGGTCTGGTTGGAGTTGAAGATGTGCTTGATGCGATATTTGGGCAGTTTTGTATTGGAAAATAATTGCGGTGAAAAAGGCCTGATGTGGTGACTCAGCGTTATGATGTGATTGTTGTTGGTGGCGGGCATGCTGGCTGTGAAGCTGCCGCGGCTGCTGCACGGTGTGGTGCGCATACACTGTTGCTGACCCATAAAAAAAGCACGGTTGGTGCCATGTCGTGCAACCCCGCTATCGGAGGTATCGGTAAAGGGCATCTGGTGCGTGAGATTGATGCGCTTGATGGTATTATGGCACGTGCTGCTGACCGTGCGGGCATTCATTTCAAATTGCTTAACCGCTCCAAGGGGCCTGCTGTGCAGGGGCCACGGGCTCAGGCTGATCGTTTTTTATATCGTCAGGCTATCCAGGAGCTTCTGGCTGAAACTTCGGGTCTTGAGTGCAGAGAAGGTGCCGCCGGCGACCTCCTGACCAATGAACGGGGTGAAGTGACAGGTGTGATCTGTGAAGATGGTACACGTTATGATGCGGGTGCTGTCGTGCTGACTACAGGCACGTTTCTTGGTGGTGTTATTCATATTGGTCATCACTCAGAGCCCGCTGGCCGTACAGGTGAAAAACCTTCAGTGGCTCTGGCTGAATGGCTGAGGAACCTTGGGGTGGCAATCAGCCGGCTCAAGACAGGTACCCCGGCCCGCCTGTTGCGGAGTTCAATCGACTGGGCGGCTCTGGCTGAAGATAAAGGTGATGAAACACCAGAATGCTTCAGTCGTCTGACACAGTCCATCACAAACCCACAGATGGTTTGTGCGATCACGGCTACGACTGAAAAAACACACGCGATTATTAATAAACATCTGCATCTTTCAGCCGTTTATGGTGGTGCCATTTCAGGTAAGGGGCCGCGTTACTGTCCGTCAATTGAGGATAAGGTTGTCAGATTTTCTGAAAAAAACAGCCATCAGATTTTTCTTGAACCGGAAGCCTTGCCCGATCATGAAGGCGGGCATCTTGTTTATCCTAATGGTATTTCAACCAGTCTTCCTGCCGATGTGCAGGAGGAGATGATTCACACAATTCCTGGTCTTGAGCGTGCGGTGATTGTACAGCCTGGCTATGCGGTTGAGTATGATTATGTAGACCCGCGTGAGCTGACGACCTCTCTTGAGTTGAGAAAATGCCCTAATCTGTTCCTTGCCGGGCAGATCAACGGAACAACAGGCTATGAAGAAGCCGGTGCTCAGGGTCTGCTGGCTGGAGTAAACGCGGCGCGCAAAGCCGGCGGGCAGGCTGCTGTTACGCTTGATCGTGGTAAAGCATATATTGGTGTGATGATTGATGACCTGACGACACAGGGTGTCAGTGAGCCATATCGTATGTTTACATCGCGTGCTGAGTATCGTCTGACCTTACGTGCTGATAATGCTGACATGCGCCTGACCCGCACCGGTGTGGAGTGGGGGTGTGTTGGTGCTGAACGTCAGGCTGTGTTTGAAAGTGACTGTAAGGCTATTAATGAACTGACCCTGCGTGCAGAGCAGGAAAGCTGGCCTGCTCACATTCTTGCACAGTCAGGCGTCAGAGTGGCGCAGGATGGACGGCGCAGAACATTGCTGGATGTTCTTGGTTACGGCACGGATGAGGATGTGGTTGAAAAGTTAGCGCCCTGGCTGGCGACGGTGCCGCCAAGAGCGTTTCAGCATGTTCGTACCGAAGCCCGTTATAAAGGTTATCTGGTCAGGCAGAAGCGAGAAATTAAGCAGCTTGAAGCTGATGGTGAAATACGCTTTCCTGCACAGATGGATTTTGGTGCTATTGGTGGCCTGAGTGCAGAAATGAAAGAGCGTCTTGAACAGGCTCGCCCGGAGAGCTTCAGTGCCGCTCAGAGAATCCCGGGTATGACACCCTCCGCTCTTGTGGCGTTGCTTGTTCACGTTCGTCAGCGCGTGGCAGTATCATGAAGTCTGGTAACAGCATCTCTGTTTCACGTGAAACAGAAGAACGCCTGAAGTGTTTTGTCGAGCTTTTGCTGAAGTGGAACCCGCGTATTAACCTGGTCTCACCCAAAGATATCCATCAGGTGTGGGAGCGACATGTGCAGGATAGTCTGCAGATTGTGCCTCTGCTTGCCGGAGCGGAAAGTTTTACAGATCTGGGTTCAGGGGGTGGCTTTCCGGGTGTCGTTGCCGCGATTGCAACCGGTATTCCGGCAACGCTTGTTGAGTCTGACCAGCGCAAAGCAGTTTTCCTGCGTGAAGCTGCCCGCCTGACCGAAGCTCCGGTTACGGTGCTGGCTGAACGTATTGAGAAAGTGGATATTACCCCGGCAGATGTGGTGACAGCCCGCGCCCTTGCCGCACTGCCAAAGTTGCTTGAGTGGACAGCGCCACTTTTAAAAAAAGAAGGCCGGGCAGTTTTTCTTAAAGGTCAGAACGCTATCAATGAAATTAAAGATGCTGAGTCGTTCTGGCAGATGACTATTCGCTGTCACCCTGGTATGACAGGGCATGACGGATTGATTTTGGAAGTGAGCAATCTTAAACGTGTCTGATATGAACAAAAAAAACGGCAAATGCTTCATTCTGGCCGTTGCAAATCAGAAGGGTGGTGTTGGTAAAACCACAACCGCCATTAACCTGGCTGCAGCTCTGGCTGAGGCTGGCAAAAAAGTCGTTCTGATTGATATGGACCCACAGGGTAACGCTTCAACGGGGCTGGGTGTTGGATATGACGCCCGGCAGGGGGGAGCTTACACACTGCTGATGCATGAAAAGCCCGCGGAAGAATTGCTACAGCCTACAGAGATTGAAGGTCTGTCAGTGATTGCAGCTAATACTGAGCTGGTCGGCGCTGAAATTGAACTGGTTGATGCGGACGAGCGTGAAAATCGTCTGATGTCTGCTGTGCAGCCCCTGACCGGGCAGATGGACTATATTATTATTGACTGCCCGCCTAGCCTCAGCCTGCTGACACTTAATGCTCTGGTTGCCGCTAATGGTGTTCTGGCGCCATTGCAGTGTGAATTTTTCGCACTCGAAGGGCTGGGGCACCTGGTTAAAACGATTGATCGTGTTCAGAAAAAACTGAATCCTGACCTGCGTATAACCGGCATTGTGCTGACAATGTATGACCGTCGTAATAATCTCTCTGAGCTGGTCGGTGCTGACGCCCGTAGCTTCTTTGGTGATGATGTTCTTGAAACTGTAATTCCGCGTAACATTCGCATTTCAGAAGCGCAGAGTTATGGTCAGCCTGTGATGATTTATGACCCAAAAGCGAGTGGTGCAGCATCTTATCGTGCTCTGGCTGCGGAAGTTAGTAAAAGGACGGCATAATAATGTCTCGTAAACCTCAGATGCGTCCTAAACTTGGGCGTGGCCTTGCAGCTCTTTTAGGTGATACAGCCCCTCCGGTTATGACGCGTTCTGAAGGCGAGGCAGTGACACAACAAAACGCAGCTCCTGTTGTGTCTGCCCCGGCAAGTGTGTTGCCGGTAGAAATGCTTGAGCCTGGCCCTTTTCAGCCACGCCAGCATATCGATCCGGATGCCCTGCAGGAACTTGCTGAATCTATTCGTCTGCGTGGTATTCTTCAGCCCATTCTGGTCAGGCCTAATCCTGATAAAGAGGGTTATTATCAGATTGTCGCGGGTGAGCGTCGCTGGCGTGCAGCACAACTGGCGCAATGTCATACCGTACCGGTTCATGTGCGCGACCTTGATGCTGTCAGCGCAATGGCTGCAGCTCTGGTCGAAAACCTGCAGCGTGCAGATCTGAACCCGATTGAAGAAGCTGAGGGTTTTAGCCGCCTTATAGAGGATTATAGTCTGACGCAGGA
Organism: Acetobacter sp. DsW_059; assembly: GCF_002153695.1. Lineage (NCBI taxonomy): Bacteria > Pseudomonadati > Pseudomonadota > Alphaproteobacteria > Acetobacterales > Acetobacteraceae > Acetobacter > Acetobacter sp. DsW_059. The sequence continues at coordinate 108,372 of NZ_JOPI01000023.1, read as the reverse complement.
TGAACTTGCGCTGGCTATTGGCAAATCTCGCCCTCATATTGCTAATACACTACGCCTGCTGCGCTTGCCTGAACTGGTCAGAAAAAAAGTTGGCGGTGGTGTTCTTTCAGCTGGTCATGCTAGGGCCTTGCTGACACACCCTGACCCAGCTGCCGGGGCGGAATATGTGCTTGAAAAAGCGCTCTCAGTAAGACAGACCGAGGCTTATGTTCAGGCTGTTCTTGAGCAGGGGGATAAGCCGTCTGCGAAAAAACCGGAAAAAAAAGAAAAGAATCCGGAGATTGTAGCTCTTGAGCGCGATCTTGCTCATCGTCTTGGCCTTAATGTGACGGTCAATTTTGACGGTCAGAAAAAAGGCTCACTGGAGATCCATTATAAAAGTCTTGATCAGCTGGATGCTGTTCTGGCGTTGCTCAAGGCCTGAATTTCTGTCTTGTATTTGGCAGGGGAGAATGATAAAAAATTCTCCACTTACAGTTAAATACTGTGAGGGCGCATAGCTCAGTTGGTAGAGCAGCTGACTCTTAATCAGCGGGTCCAAGGTTCGAGCCCTTGTGCGCCCACCATATCAGGAAAATAAAGTGGTTTCTCTCTTTCATCAGGAAAGAAAGCACTCTTTTTCTTTTTCAACTTCCTGACGTATAAAATCACAAAGATATTTTATGCGAGGCACGTTTTGTTCGTCTGCCCGCAGATTAAGCCAGTAATGTCGCTGTATTTTAAGCTCATCTGGTAAAACCCTTACCAGATCCGGGCAGCCTGCTGCCACAAAGGCGGGCAGGGCAGACAGGCAAACGCCCGAGCGTACAGCGGCCATCTGTGCCTGCACGCTTGAGTTCTGAATACGTACCATGCGACGTGAAACACCCAGCTCCTCCAGGTAGTCAAGCTCACGCATAAAAATCATCTCATCAACATAGCCTGCAAAAAGATGGTCAGAGATATCAGATGGCTTTCTGATAGGTTTTTCACGTGAGAGATAATCTCTGGTTGCATAAATGCCGAGGGTATAGGCTGTGAGTTTCTCGCAGATAAAACGGTTGTCAGAGGATGGAGTGACCGTAACAGCAATGTCAGCCTGCCGGCGGGAGAGCGCAATAATCTGTTGAATAGTCAGAAGTTCGACAGTTAATGTCGGGTGGCTGCTCAACAGGCTTGCGATACGCCGGGCAAGAAAGAAGTTTGAGAACCCCTCAAGTGAGCTGATGCGTACTATACCGGCAAGCCCGCTGGCAGGGCTGTTAGCCTGTGGAATCTGAAGTGCTTTCTGGTCAATTTCTTCTGCTACAGCAAGCAGGTCTTCGCCATATCGTGTCAGGGCGTAACCGCGCTGGTGCCGTTCGAACAGTATTTTCCCGACAGATTCCTCAAGTGAGGTAATGTGCCTGGCCACAGTTACGTGATCAACGCCCATTAAACGGCCTGCTTCTGACAGTGACCCGGAGCGGGCGACAGCAAGAAAAAACTGCAGATTTCTCCAGTCCAGGCCGCGTTTCATAGCGTTTTGCTCCTTTGGTTTTATGGCCTCTGTGCAAAAACACACAGGGGATGCAGAAAAATACCAGGTTTTCTTCGTAGTTATTTTGCACCCTGATAGTCAGCATAAGAAAACAAAAAAGAGAAAGGAACACCTCCGGGTGTAACCTTTCCGCCAGGAGCAAACGTATGACAGCTCTTTTTTTACCTTCGCTCGTGCGTATCGGGGGAGGCGCTCTGAATGAGTTGCCAGTCGCTCTGCAGCAGGCTGGTCTGAACGCCCCCTTTATTATTACTGACCAGTTCATGGTTAAAACCGGGGTGCTCGGGCGTGTGGTGACCTGCCTTGAGCAGCAGGGCATCTGTGCCGGCTCATTTGGTGACGCTGTGCCAGACCCGACAGTCACTTCGGTTTATAATGCTCTTAAAGCACTCAAATCAGGTCATTATGACTGTGTTATTGGCCTGGGTGGTGGCAGCCCGATTGATACTGCCAAGATGGTTGCTGTACTTGCCAGGCACGGTAGCTCACCTGCGGTACTCAAAGTGCCACATATTCAAAATGAACCCGGTTTACCGGTTATTGCCATTCCGACTACAGCAGGGACAGGGTCAGAGGCTACAAAAGTCACGGTGATAACAGACGAAAAAACCGACGAGAAAATGCTCTGCTCCGGTTATGCCTATCTGCCGCGAATTGCCATCGTTGACTATGAACTTACGCTGACAATGCCGCGCCGCCTGACAGCAGATACAGGGCTTGATGCTCTGACACATGCGATAGAGGCTTATGTGTCACAACGTGCCTCAGCCTTTACAGATGGCCTTGCTCTCTCGGCGATGAGACGTATCTGGCACGCTCTGCCTGTGGCCTGCTCAGATCCTGGCAATCGCTATGCCAGAGAGCAGATGATGCAGGGAGCCTTTGAGGCAGGTATGGCGTTTTCTAATGCCTCTGTTGCTTTAGTGCATGGTATGAGCCGCCCCATAGGTGCACATTTTCACGTGGCGCATGGTCTCTCGAATGCGATGCTTTTGCCAGAGATCACAGCCTGGTCATGTAGTGGTGCACCAGAGCGTTATGCAGCCTGCGCAAAAATTATGGGTATTGCATCTTCTTCTGCAGATGAGACAGCGGCCTGCGCAGCGCTCGTTAACGCATTGCGAGCTATAAGCCAGGAGCTGGATGTGCCTGCACCAGCAGCCTGCGGCATTGATAAAGAACGCTGGTATGCTCTGATCCCTCAGATGGCTGAACAGGCTCTGGCCTCAGGCTCTCCCGCTGATAACCCGCGCGTTCCGGACCACAGCGAGATATCGCGCCTTTATGAGGCCATATGGCGCTGAAGAGCATCCATTCGAAATTCATAAAAACAACAATAAGGCATAAAATAATGAATATTGTACCCCATGTCATTAACGGGCAGCACACGCCGGGACAGAATAAAAACCATAGTGATATTATCAACCCTGCAACGGGTGAGCGTTTGAATAAAGTTGTGCTTGGCACCGCCGATGATCTGGATGTCGCTGTAGCTGCTGCACAGGCGGCTTTTCCGGCCTGGGCAGATACACCGCCGCTCACAAGAGCGCGTATTCTGTTCAGAGCCCGTGACCTGCTTGAAAAACATATTGAGAAATTTGCAGCTGTTATCACTGCTGAGCATGGCAAAACGCTCTCAGATGCCAAAGGCGAGATCATGCGCGGGCTTGAGGTTGTAGAGTTTGCAACCGGCGTGCCTGAGCTATTAAAAGGGGAGTATACCGGGCAGGTCAGCCGTGGCATTGACGCCTGGACCATGCGTCAGCCTCTGGGGATTGCCGCAGGGATCACTCCCTTCAATTTTCCGGTTATGGTGCCGTTGTGGATGGCCCCGGTCGCACTTGCAACGGGCAACTGCTTTATTCTTAAACCTTCAGAGCGTGACCCGTCAGCTTCCGTTTTTCTGGCTGATCTTTTTAAAGAGGCTGGCTTGCCTGATGGTGTGTTTCAGGTTGTGCATGGTGATAAGGATATGGTGAACGCTATTCTGAAACACCCTGGCATTGCCGCTGTCAGCTTTGTTGGTTCGACCCCGGTGGCTAAATATATTTATGCAACTGGTACCGCTCATGGCAAACGGGTGCAGGCTCTGGGCGGAGCAAAAAATCATGCTGTTGTTATGCCTGACTGCGACCTTGAGAAAACAGTCGATGCTTTGATTGGTGCTGCTTATGGCTCGGCAGGTGAGCGGTGTATGGCTGTGTCTGTTGCTGTGGCGGTTGAGCCTGTGGCAGATCGCCTTGTTGAAGAGCTGGGTAAAAAAGTCAAAACGATTGTCATAGGTGAGGGTACCAATACCAGAACTGAGATGGGGCCTCTTATTACCGCGCAGCATAAGGTTCGGGTCGAAACGCTCATTAATTCAGGTGTTGATCAGGGGGCAACGCTGGTCGTTGACGGGCGTAATGTGAGTGTCAAAGGGTTTGAAAAAGGTTTCTTTACCGGTGGCACGCTGTTTGATCACGTGACACCCGAGATGGATATTTATAAAGAAGAAATCTTCGGACCTGTGTTGTGCGTCGTGCGTGTGCCAGATTTTGAGGCTGCACTAAAGCTGACAAATGACAGTCCGTTTGGTAACGGCACCGCTATTTTTACCCGCGATGGTGATGCCGCACGCACATTCACACAGAGGGTCAATGTGGGAATGGTGGGTGTGAATGTCCCGCTTCCGGTTCCTATGGCGTTTCATTCTTTTGGCGGCTGGAAAGATTCTTTGTTTGGTGATTACCACATGCACGGCCCGGAGGGTGTGCGTTTCTTTACGCGGCTTAAAGCTGTGACGCAGCGCTGGCCAGCGGGAATAAGGTCAGGGGCTGAATTTGTGATGCCAACACTGGGCTAGCCACTTTACAATAATAAACCCGCCACAGGAAAAAATCCCGTGGCGGGTTTTGTTATGGCAAAAGAGTAAGGTTTTTCAGGCAGAGCCAGAAAGCCATTTCAGATCGTCGGTGCTAATGGTGTGCACCAGGCGTGCCACAACCGCTTCAAGCAGAGTTTGCTCCTGCTGTGTGAAACGTTTTTTCAGCGGGCTGTCGAGGTCAAGCACACCAATAAGCTGACCGTCTTTAATCACCGGTACTACAATTTCAGAGGCTGATGCTGCATCGCAGGCAATATGCCCCGGAAAGCTGTGTACATCATCAACCAGAAACGTTTTACGTTCCTGCGCCGCAGAGCCACAAACTCCTTTACCCAGGGCAATACGTGTGCAGGCCACACGCCCCTGAAACGGACCAAGAACCAGTTCGCCGCGCCGGTGCAGATAAAACCCGGCCCAGTTGAGGTCTGGCAGAGCTTCAAAAATCAGGGCCGACACATTGGCTAAAGTCGCAATCAGGTCGTTCTCGCTCTCAGTTATGCCGGTCACGGCAGAGAGCAGATCCTCAGGTGTAAGGTGATGGGTGGGCGCACTCATAAACGGCAGGCACCTTTCAGGCAATGTGTGCCACGGCCGGGCTTACGAAGCTGATGACCGTGGTGCGAAGGAAGAGGGGCGGAGGGCTTTAGCTTTCGAGTGCGCGGGCACCAATATCAGTGCGCCACTGTGCGCCTTTCCAGCTGATTTTCTTTACACCGGCATAGGCTTTGTCACGGGCTTCACGCACCGTGTCACCCAGGGCGCAAACCGACAGCACACGACCACCAGCGACAACCAGGTCGCCTTCATCATTTGTCTTTGTGCCAGCCTGAAAGACCTGAACACCTTGCAGAGCAGCGGCTGCATCCACACCACTGATAACGGCACCAGTGACGGGTTTTTCAGGGTAGCCCTCAGCAGCCATCACCAGGCTGACAGCAGCTTTGTCTGAGAAGGTGATGGAGGCTGTTTCAAGCGTACCATCAGCCAGAGCTTTCAGAGCAGGCAGCAGGTCAGAGGTCAGGCGAATAAGCAGTGCCTGTGCTTCTGGGTCGCCAAAGCGCACGTTATATTCAATCAGTTGCGGGCCGGTTTTTGTCAGCATCAGGCCGGCGAAGATAACCCCACGGAAGGAGATGCCACGGCGCAGCATTTCATGCAGCATCGGACGAACCAGCAGGTCGAGCGCTTTTTCCTGGTCTTCACGGCTAAACCCGCGGGGTGGGGAAACAGCACCCATGCCACCTGTGTTGGGGCCGGTATCATTATCTCCAATACGTTTATGGTCCTGCGCAGCTCCGATCAGCACAGCTTTATCGCCGGAGCAAAACGCGAAAAGAGAGACTTCTTCGCCCTCAAGGCAGTCTTCAATGACGATATGACGACCAGCGTCACCCATTGAGCCTTCGTTGAGCATCTGACGAATAGCATCTTCAGCTTCACTCAGAGTCTGAGCAACAACCACGCCTTTACCTGCAGCCAGTCCGTCCGCTTTGATAACAATAGGGGCACCTCGTTCACGCACATAGGTGATGGCTTTATCTGCATTCGTAAAATATTCGCCCTGCGCTGTCGGGATGCTGGCTGCATAGCAGATTTCTTTAGTGAATTTCTTGCTGCCTTCCAGCTGCGCTGCGGCACGTGTCGGGCCGGCACAGGCAATCTCTGCTTTGGCGCAGGCATCGGCCAGGCCAGCAACCAGCGGCGCTTCAGGGCCAGGCACAACGAGGTCAATGTTGTTTTCTCTGGCAAAGGCAATCAGAGCTGGCACATCATCTGCTTTAATGGCAACATTGGTGCCGATATCAGCCGTACCAGGGTTGCCTGGTGCAATAAACAGGGCTGCCAGCTGAGGCGAGCGGGCAAGTGTTGCGGCCAGCGCATGTTCACGCCCGCCTGATCCGACCAGTAATACCCGCATTATTTTTCTCCCATATCTTTTGTTGTCAGCTCTTTCAGGTCTGGCGTCTGTAGCATAAGTTGGCGGAATGAACGAAGAGTTTGAAGCAGAGCGGCCATCCGCAGGGAATGTGCCCGAATATAGTGTTTCGGAAATTTCCGGAGCGATCAGGCGCACCCTTGAAGGCACGTTTGGTCGTGTGCGTGTGCGTGGCGAGATAACAGAGTTTAAGCGCTACCCCTCCGGGCACCTGTATTTCTCGCTTAAAGATGAACGCGGCAAGATTGCTGGTGTTGTCTGGCGAGGGTCAGTTTCGCGCCTGGGGCTGGTGCCTGAAAACGGGCTGGAGATTATTGCGACAGGCAAGGTCTCGGCCTATGGCGAGCGTTCAAATTATCAGCTTGTTGTCGAGCGGATGGAGTATGCCGGTGAGGGGGCTCTGCTGGCCCGTATTGAGCGGTTGCGTCTGAAGCTGGCTGAAGAGGGGTTGTTTGATGGTGAGCGCAAACGATCGCTTCCGGTTCTGCCTGATGTGATCGGAGTTGTGACCTCGCTCCAGGGTGCCGTGCTGCATGATATCTGCACCACGCTGGCCCGGCGGTTTCCGCGTCATGTGGTGGTCTGGCCTGTTGCCGTGCAGGGTGAGGGTGCTGCCAGCCAGGTGAGAGCCGCGATTGAGGGGTTTTCCCGCCTTGATGGTACGGGTGCAGTGCCACGCCCTGATGTGCTGATTGTTGCACGTGGTGGCGGCTCGCTGGAAGACCTGATGGCTTTTAATGATGAGCAGGTTGTCAGGGCCGCTGCGGCCTGTTCTGTTCCGCTGGTATCAGCGGTCGGGCATGAGACGGATACGACACTGATTGATTTTGCCTCTGACCGCAGGGCACCAACTCCAACTGCTGCGGCAGAAATGGTTGTGCCGGTCAGAAGTGAGGTTATGGCCGACCTTGAACATCGTGGTGCGCGCGCACTGAGTGCGTTGTCACACCGCCTGCAAACAGCGCGTTTGCGCCTGCTGCGTGCTGGCAGCGCTTTGCCTGATCTGCCCGGGCTGTTGCAAACAGCGAGTATGCAGCTTGATACACGCTGGCGCCGGCTTGAAGTGGCTCTTCCTGGTTTTGTGCGCCATAAGCGCGCGGCTCTGGTGGCGGCTGAGCGTTCTGTGCCGTCAGCTTCGGCCCTGCTGGCTGGTCAGCGTGCCCGCGTTGCCTATCTTGAGAAAGCACTACAAAGCGGCACAGCCCGCACGATGCAGAAATGGCATATACGTTTTGAGCGTCAGCGTCTTACACCTGCACCGCTTCAGGCCTGCCTGCGCGAGCGTAAAACTGCCCTGGCTGGTATATGCGGGCAGCTTGATGCTGTTTCCCCTCAGGCTATTCTGGCCAGGGGATATGTGCTCGTTACCGCGCAGGGGCAGCCTGTGACGTCATCAGGTGCACTGAAAGCCGGGCAGGCTGTTGAGCTGACCTTTGGTGATGGTGCGCGAGAGGCTGTTATCAGTCGTAAAAAAGCACAAAAGCAGGAGCAGGGATTACTTGATCTCTGAACAGGAAGCATATTGAGCTGCTGAGCATATGTGGCGTATCATAGCGGCACAGGCGCGTATTTAATTCTGGTGTGGTTATCGTCCTGACCAGGGCGTTCTGATCAAGGGAGGGCAGGAATGTCTGAGGGTTTTTTATTTCGTGGTGCGGTGACATATGCAGTCATTACGTTTCTTGCCGGATGTTCTGCACAGCCTGCCCGTAAGCCACCCCAGACATTTGCGCCCGGCCTCGTGTCACAGCCCTCCGAAACATATAGTGAATCAATGGTGGTGAACGACCCTTCAGCATCGCCCGATACACCTTTATGTGGCACCGCTGCCCGTGAAGCTCAGGCAATGGCAGCACAAAATTATCCTCAGCCCTATTCTGCAGGCAGCAGCTGCACTCAGAATGCCTGCTTTAACCCACAGACCGGCACCTACATTGCCTCTGATGGTACGCAGCGGGTTTGCCGCTGACAAAATATTAGCTTAAGCCCTGCTTATTTTCAGGCCTGCACTTTTCTGTAAAGCGTTTTGCTGATACGAGAGGGTTCAGAGCTGCGAGAGTGACGGAATCGGTAGACGTAGTCGGCTCAAAATCGACCGCCTTTACGGGCATAGGGGTTCGAGTCCCCTCTCTCGCACCAGGGTTTGTCCCATTTCCTTATCCGGACAACAAACATGATAATCTCCCAGCATAATGTTTCCTCACGTCCGGCCATCCGTCCGGCCAATCCGTGTTTTTCCTCTGGTCCCTGTGCAAAGCGTCCGGGCTGGAGTGTTGAGGCTTTGAGTGGTGCACTCACAGGCCGCTCACATCGCTCAGCTGAAGGCCGCGCCCGCCTGAATGACGTGATTGAGCGTTCTGCCGCATTGCTGGGTGTGCCAGAGGGCTGGCGTGTTGGTATTGTACCGGCGTCAGACACCGGTGCGATGGAGATGGTGCTCTGGTCTGTGCTGGGTGCCCGTCCGGTTGACGTCCTGGCATTTGAGAGCTTTTCAGCTCTGTGGGCTCAGGACATTGTTTCTCAGCTGAAGCTTGATGATGTACGTGTGCTCAGTGCTGATTATGGTGCCTTACCTGACCTTAAAGAGGTAAACTGGGACCACGACGTTGTTCTGGCCTGGAATGGCACAACCTCCGGTGTGTGTGTGCCTTCACCAGATGCTGTGCCTGCGCAGCATGAGGGGCTGGTGATCTGCGATGCAACATCAGCTGCATTTGCCATGGATCTGCCATGGGACCGCCTGGATGTCGTAACATGGTCCTGGCAGAAAGCTCTGGGTGGTGAGGCTGCTCATGGTATGCTGGCTCTTTCACCCCGTGCTGTGGCGCGTCTGGAGCAGTTTAAAACAGATCGTCCGTTGCCAAAAATTTTTCGTCTGACAAAAAAAGGTGAGTTGATCGAGCCGATTTTTAAGGGAGATACGATCAACACACCTTCTATGTTGTGTGTTGAAGATGCACTCGACAGCCTGAAATGGGCTGAGTCAGTCGGAGGTTTGCCTGCTCTTAAAGCGCGTAGCCAGGCAAACCTGGCGGAAGTAGCGGCCTGGACAGAGAAAACAGACTGGGTTGAGTTCCTTGCGCAGAACCCGGCTCAGCGTTCATCAACATCCATTTGCCTGCGTATTATCGCACCGTGGTTCCTTGCGCTTGAACGTACAGAACAGGTGAAGACAGTTAAGCAGCTGACGGCTTTGCTTGAAAAAGAGGGTGTGGCGTTTGATATTGCGAGCTATCGCGATGCACCTGCCGGCCTGCGTATATGGGGTGGTGCGACCGTAGAGAGTGCCGATGTAAGAGCTCTTTTACCATGGCTTGACTGGGCGTTTCACCAGCTTACACCACGCGCATAATAACTCTCAGATCAGCAGAGAAAGGCCCTCCTGTGACACAGAATAAAACCGTGCATATGGCGTGCCTGACAGCTGCTGACATGCGTGAAATTGCCGCCAGAGACCCTGTTCTTCTCCTGCCTCTGGGTAGCTTTGAAGATCAGGGGCCATGCACGCCAATGGGCGATTATCTGCTGGCAGATAAGGTGGCCGAACGCATTGCCCTTAAGGCAACCGGGCAGGGATATGAGACGTATGTCGCTCCTGTTCTGCCTTTTGGTGGTGCTGATTATTTTGGGTATATGCCCGGAGGGATAGCGCTTTCCCAAACAACATTACGGGCTGTGCTGACAGATATTTTTGAGTGTCTGTTAACCCGGGGCTTTAAAAAAATCATTGTTCTGAATGGTCATGGCGGCAACAGCGCGATGATTCATGATGTCACACGACAGATTATGACGCAGACAGAAGTGGTTATTCCTAACCTGTATCTGTGGCGTGCAGCATCAGAGCTCCTGCCTCAGTTGCTGGGTGCTCAAAAAGCACAGCTGTCAGCCGGGCATGGGGCAAATCCGTTGTTTAGTATTGCGATGCATCTGTGTCCTGACCTGGTGAAACCAGAGGCGCTTGTCAGGCCTGAGCCAGATAAAGAAGCCTGGGGTCTTAAAGTCGCTGATTTTGGCCAGGTAAGCCTTAATGGTGTTTCTGTTTCTCTGCCTTTTGAAGGCGATGTCACCGCGACGCAGGGTATTGGCCGCGGTGACCCGGCTTTGTGTGATGCGGAGACCGGGCTGAAGCTGACAGACAGGCTTGTCGAGACGGGTGTCCTGCTTGTCAGGCATATGACTGAAAAGAATTCATAATAATAAATACGGTTTACAGCCTGGTTATTATTGTTTCTTATGCACGGATTGAGATGTTTTTCTAAGTTAAAACATCCATTTCGCTGTTACCTGGGGTGTTTTACAAAAATTTATTCCTCAGGATGCGGCCATAAGGGATATTTTTATGAAGTTAACAGCAGAAACTCTGTCTGACCTGCCGTCTGGCATCGTGACCGAAATTTACGACCGTACAGTAGTCAGGCCGGGTATTGCACATCTGAGTGTCGGAAACTTCCACAGAGCTCATCAGGCAGTTTATACGGACCGTGTTCTGGCCCTTCCTGGTCAGGAAGGATGGGGAATTCTGGGTATAGGGCTGGTTGAGTCTGCATCTGAGAAAGAGAAGGCGCGCGCTCTGCAGGCTCAGTCGGGGCTATATACGCTCACAGAGTGCCCTGCACATAGTTCTGATACGATCAGAGTCGTGCAGTCAATCGTTGAGTATTGCTATGCTCCTGATGATCGCAGAGGGGCTATACAGCGTCTGGCTGACCCGCACATTCGCCTGGTCACCATGACTATTACTGAAGGCGGATATTATATGGATGAGACAGGAGGTTTTCTGTCTGATCATCCAGATATTGTGCAGGATGTTGCGCGTGATGTGCCGCATACTGCTTTTGGTTTACTTGTTGAGGCGCTTAACGTCAGACGTAAAGCTGGTATCGCGCCTTTTACCATATTGTCGTGCGATAATGTCCCGCATAATGGTCAGGTAACGCGCAACGCGGTGCTGGGCTGGGCACATCGGCGTAACACAGAGCTGGCCGGGTGGATTAGTGAACATGTCGCTTTCCCTTCCTGCATGGTTGACCGCATTACCCCTGCTGTCAGAGCTGATGATGTAACACGTCTGAATGCGGCCAGTGGTATTGATGATCGTGCACCAGTCTATTCGGAAGACTTTATTCAGTGGGTTGTGGAAGATAAATTTCCGCAGGGACGGCCTGCATGGGAGATGGTTGGTGTGCTCTTCACTCAGGACGTCGCCCCCTATGAGCAGGTGAAGCTGCGTATGCTGAATGCCTCACACTCTATGCTTGCTTTGCCTGCTGTGCAGATGGGGTATCGTGTGGTGAATAAGGCGATGAAAGATCCTCATCTTACGGCTTTGCTTGAGAAGTTTTTACATCTTGATGTCATCCCGCTGATTGAGGCCCCTCCGGGTATTACGTTGTCTGCTTATGCACAGCAGCTACTGTCGCGCTTTAGCAATAAAGCTGTGAGCGATCAGCTTGTACGTATTGCATCTGACAGCGCATCAAAACTTCCTGTTTTTGTCAGACTTACAGCAATGGATGTTGTAAAAAAAGGTGAAGATATAAGAAGAATTTCATTTCTTCTGGCGTGTTTCTGTTCTTATATTTCAGGGCTGGATGATGAGGGGCAAAGTTACTCTGTGCAGGAGCCACGTCTGAGTAATGAAGATAAGGATCTTATTTTTGATAATGATTATGAAAAATCATTACAAATAAATAGTTTTTCAGGATGGGATCTGGATAAAAGTAATAATTTTATAAAAGAATTTGTGCAGTTAAGGAAAGATATAAAAAGCAAAGGTGTTTCTAAAACGCTTGAGAAAATAATAAGCAATTAAAAGTCATGATAAAAATGCCTTCCTGAAAAAGAAGGCATTTTTAAAAACATATTATTTTTTAATATTATTTAGCGGACCCCATGAACGACCATCTCGTGCAAGAAGCTCGTCGGCGCCAGCCGGACCATTGCTTCCTGCTGTGTAAAATTCAGGAGGTTTCGTGTCTTTAGCCCATGCTTTCAGCACGGGATCAACAGCACGCCATGCCGCTTCGATATTATCAGCTCTCTGAAAAAGTGAAGCGCTACCCTGAAGGCAATCGTAAAGCAGTGTTTCATATCCAATATTTGGCAGGCTACCAAAAGATTTTTCATAACGAAACTGCGCCACAACTTCTGAAATGTTGGTTTCAGGACCAGGTTTTTTCGCATTAAAATGAAGGTCTGCACCTTTGTCCGGGCGGATGTTGTAAACAAAGCGGTTGGGGGGCTGTGGCTGTCCATCTTCTGTATGAAACAGTGACAGGGGTGTTTGCTTAAACTGCACAATAATTTGCGTCACGCTGTTGCTCAGCCCTTTCCCGGTGCGCAGATAAAAAGGCACACCCGCCCAGCGCCAGGTGTCCAGTTCAATTTTTAACGCAGTATAAGTTTCAGTTATACTATCCGGAGCGACACCCATACTCTCGCGATATGCCTGAATAATGCGGTCGCCGCTCCTGCCTTTTATGTACTGGCCACGCACGGCGTTCTCAGGAGTGATGGGGCGTATTGCATCAAAAACCTGCTGTTTGGCATTGCGAACAGGCTCAGCCTTGAGAGATGTTGGGGGCTCCATTGCGACAAGAGCAAGAATTTGAAAGAGGTGATTAGGCACCATATCGCGCAGAGCACCCGTCGCATCATAAAATGCACCTCTTCCTTCAACGGAGAGCGTTTCAGCTGCGGTTATCTGAATATGGTCGATATAGTCACGGTGCCAGAGGGGTTGAAACAGCAGGTTGCTAAAGCGCAGGGCCAGCAGGTTCTGCACAGTTTCTTTGCCCAGGAAATGGTCAACACGGTAAATCTGACTTTCCTTCATTACCGAGAGCAGGTGCGCATTGAGTTTTCCTGCTGTTTCCAGGTCAGTGCCAAAAGGTTTCTCAATGGCAAGCCGTCTGAATACTCCAGGTTTTTCGGTGAGCAGTCCGACTTTTGCCAGAGTGACAACTGACTCTTCAAAAAAACGGGGAGGTATGGCGAGGTAGAAAACAGCGTTACGTCCGGCGATATCTGCGGTGAGGGTCTGCATCTCCTCAGCAGAGACGAAACTCATGGAACGATAGGTCATGCGGCTTGCCAGCCATTGCCATGTCTCTTCGCTGATTTTGGTTGTGTAAAACTCGGCATGTTTATCGCGGGTAAAAGCATCCAGGCGTGCGCGCAGAGAAGCCACCCATTCTTCCGTAGTCTGCTTCTCAAGGCTGACTCCGACGACTTTAAAGTCGTCGGGTAAAAAGCCACTGCACGCCAGGTCATAAAGGGCTGGCACCAGAAGGCGATGCGTCAGGTCTCCGCCTGCTCCTAAAATGACAAGGGTACCGTCGGGTGCCGGGTGCCGTGCTGCCGGAGCAACAGAGGGCTGAGCAGGAGCGGATGCATTGTGGCGAGGAGAGGTCATAAGCCGGAGTTTCCTTGCTAAAGGATAGCGCAATACCCGTTCTGGCTGTTATGAAGAACAGAACTCTGAAGGGCTACCCTGAGGATGTTCATTCCATTTATATGGTCTTTGGTTTAGATTCTTCATCCTGTCAGGCGTTCTGGCAAGGATAAAACAGTTAGGTGAAGTGATGGGGTATCGGGTTGCTGTTGTTGGTGCCACGGGTGCAGTAGGGCGTGAGATTTTAAAAACACTGGAGGAACGCAAGTTTCCGGTTGATGAAATTGTAGCTCTGGCGTCTCCCCGCTCAGCAGGGCGTGAAGTGTCATTTGGCGATAAGGTGCTTAAGGTTCAGAACCTTGAGACATTTGACTTCACAGGGTGGGATGTTGGTTTGTTCTCTCCCGGAGGTTCTGTATCTGCAAAATATGCCCCGATTGCTGCTGCAGCAGGATGTGTCGTAATTGATAACACATCACATTTTCGTATGGAGCCCGGTGTACCGCTGGTCGTGCCAGAGGTGAATCCAAACGCGCTCAAGGGTATGAAACGCAATATTATTGCGAATCCAAACTGTTCAACTATTCAGATGGTTGTCGCTCTGAAACCACTGCACGATTTATTTACCCTTAAGCGGGTTGTGGTTGCGACATATCAGGCGGTGGCCGGTGCCGGTAAAGCCGGGATGGATGAGCTGTTTGCCCAGACCCGTGGTAGTTTCGTGAATGATCCGCCTGCTATTGAGCAGTTTCAGAAACAGATCGCGTTTAACTGCATTCCTCAGATTGATCGCTTCATGGATGATGGTGCGACCAAAGAAGAATGGAAAATGACTGTTGAGACAAGGAAAATCCTTGATCCGGATATCTCAGTGATTGCGACCTGTGTTCGTGTTCCGGTCTTTATCGGACATTCTGAAGCTGTTGTGGCAGAGTTTGAAGAGCCTGTTGATCTTGAGCGTGCCCGCGAGGCTCTGCGTGAAGCAGATGGCGTTATTCTGCGTGATGAGCGCGTAGATGGCGGTTACGTGACACCAACAGAGTGTGTCGGTGAGGACGCAACTTACGTTTCACGTCTGCGCCTTGACCCGACTGTGCCAAATGGCCTGGCATTCTGGTGTGTATCTGACAATCTGCGTAAAGGCGCAGCCCTTAATGCAGTACAGATTGCTGAAACCATGGTTGCTCTGGACCTTTTGCCTAAACACTAAAAGTAAAAAAAGAATGAAGGGCCTCTCGGTCTCGTGTAGCCATAGTGAATTGACCACTTTTGCCGGTGGGCGTAGACGAAAGTCTATGCAGAAACACCGGCGCCCCTGGCCGGTGTAGGGATTGATGGACGGGATACGAGGCTGACAATGCAGGATATCCGCAAGGCCCTCTTCGTGGGAAGCCGCAGTGACGGTAAGCTGATACAGCGACCAATGTCGCCACACCTTCAGGTGTACCGTTTTCGGCTTTCCATGTTTCTTTCTATTTTAAACCGTATTACCGGTGTGATCGCCACAGGCGGCGCAACGCTGGGCGTGTTATGGCTTTCAGCTGCAGCAAAAGGCCCAAAGTCTTTTGACACAGCGCGTAAAGTAACGGGTAACCCGCTTGGCAAGCTTGTTCTGGCCGGGTGGCTCACTTCAGTAGTGTATCATACGGTTGGTGGTATTCGCCATCTCATGTGGGATAGCGGCTATCGTTTCGAAAAAGAACAAATCAACAAGGATGGCCCGGTTGCTGTTGGTGTAAGTGCAGGTGTGAGTGTCCTTCTGGTCGCTGCACTGCTGATCACATGCGGACGTTCAGGCGGCCGTAGCAAAGTAGGGAAGGCTTCCTGATATGGACTCTTCTGTTTCTCACATTAAGGTAATGCGTTCACAGCTTGGGCGTGCACGCGGGCTGGGTGCTGGTGGTTCAGGCACTGAGCACTGGTGGGCTGAGCGTGTTTCAGCAGCAACTCTGCTGCCGTTGTCAGCCTGGTTTGTTATTCAGATCTTCCGCCTCAAAGGCGCATCACACGACACCGTTGTGAAGTGGGGTGGCAAGCCTGTAAACGCGACGATGCTGACAGCACTGATTATTACAACATTCCACCATGCCGGTGTCGGCCTTCAGGTGATTGTTGACGATTATGTGCATGGCAAGCTGCATAAACCAACACGTATTCTGGTCAAAGCTGCGACGGCGCTTATCGGCCTTCTGGGCGTGTTTTCCGTCATCAAGCTGGTGATTTCAGGCGTTAGCCGGAAATCCTGAGAGTTATTAACCTGGTGCCTGCGCCTGCATAGCAGGCCAGACATAAATCCTGAAGATATGACAGGCCGAACGCACATGGGAGCGCCGTCACGATGAATGCCAATACCTCTCCGTCCCGGGGAGCTTACCGAATTGTTGATCACGCATATGATGTTGTGGTTGTAGGTGCCGGGGGATCCGGCCTGCGTGCCACGCTGGGTATGGGAGCTGCTGGCCTTAAGACCGCCTGCGTGACAAAAGTTTTCCCGACACGAAGCCACACAGTTGCCGCTCAGGGCGGCATTGGTGCGTCTCTGGGCAACATGGCTGAAGATAACTGGCGGTGGCATATGTATGACACCGTTAAGGGGTCTGACTGGCTGGGTGATCAGGATGCCATTGAATATATGTGCCGCGAAGCTGTGCCGGCTGTTTATGAGCTCGAGCATTTTGGTGTGCCATTCTCCCGTACCGAAGACGGGAAGATTTACCAGCGCCCCTTCGGCGGTCATATGAGTGACTTTGGTAAAGCACCTGTGCCCCGCGCCTGTGCTGCTGCCGACCGTACCGGCCATGCTATTTTGCACACACTGTACCAGCAGTGTCTGAAACATAACGTTGAGTTTTTTGTCGAATATTTTGCCATCGACCTGATTATGGACGATGAGGGCAACTGTCGCGGTGTTACCGCATGGTGCCTTGATGATGGCACGATCCATCGCTTCAATGCGAAGATGGTGGTTCTGGCAACCGGTGGTTACGGCCGTGCCTATCAGTCCTGTACGTCTGCTCATACCTGCACTGGTGATGGCAATGCGATGGTGATGCGTGCGGGTCTGCCAACACAGGATATGGAGTTTGTTCAGTTCCATCCTACAGGTATCTATCCGGCAGGCTGTCTGCTGACTGAAGGGTGCCGTGGTGAAGGGGCTTACCTGACGAACTCTGAGGGCGAACGCTTTATGGAGCGTTATGCACCAACGGCTAAAGATCTTGCATCGCGTGACGTGGTTTCCCGCGCTATGACGATCGAGATTAAAGAGGGGCGTGGTGTTGGTCCGAAAAAAGACCATATCATGATGCATCTCGAGCACCTTGGTTCTGAGCTGCTGCATCAGCGTCTGCCTGGCATTATCGAGACATCACGCGTGTTTGCCGGTGTTGATGTTACGAAAGAGCCAGTGCCTGTTCTGCCAACAGTTCACTATAATATGGGCGGTATTCCGACTAATATTCATGGTGAGGTTGTTCGTCCGACAGCTGATAACCCGGATGCCGTCGTTCCTGGCCTCATGGCTGTGGGTGAGGCAGCCTGTGTCTCTGTGCACGGTGCGAACCGTCTTGGCACAAACTCTCTGCTCGATCTGATCGTGTTTGGTCGTGCTGCTGCGCGTCGTGCTGCAGAAGTTGTGAAACCAGCAGATTTTGTGAAGCCATTGCCTGCAAATGCCGGTGAGGCTGCGCTCGATCGTCTGGATCGTCTGCGTTATGCCAATGGCAAAACAAAAGTCTCTGAAATGCGTGAACGCCTGCAGCGTGACATGCAGTCTCATGCTGCTGTTTTCCGCACTGAAGAAAGCCTTCAGGATGGTGTTAACAAGGTTCGTGAGATCTGGAGTGGGCTGAAAGACATTTCAGTTTCTGACTCCTCTCTGATCTGGAACAGCGATCTGATGGAGGCTCTGGAGTTTGAAAACCTCCTGGCAAACGGCACGGTAACGCTTGAAAGCGGCCTGGCGCGTCATGAGAGCCGTGGCGCACATGCCCGTGATGATTATCCTGATCGTGATGATAAGGAATGGCTGAAGCACTCTGTCTCATGGCTTAATGACAAGGGTGAGGTAAAGCTGACCTACCGTCCGGTTCATATGAAGACTCTGACCGATGAAGTTGAAGTCTTCCCACCCAAAAAGCGCGTTTACTGATTCGGTTAAGCAATCAGGCGAGAAAGGGAGGAAATAATGGTCGAATTCAGTTTGCCGCGTAATAGTGTGGTCGGAAAAGGTAAAACCTATCCGGCTCCTGCCGGGGCTAAAAATGTTAAAACATTCAGGGTGTATCGCTGGTCACCTGATGATGACAGTAATCCGGTCGTCGATTCTTACGAGATCGATCTGGATCACATCGGGCCGATGGTGCTTGATGCAATCATCCATATTAAAAATGACGTTGACCCGACGCTGACTTTCCGGCGCTCATGCCGTGAAGGGATTTGCGGGTCATGCGCTATGAATATTGATGGCGAGAATACACTGGCCTGTCTGAAACCTATTAAAGACGTTAAGGGCGATGTGCGTATCAATCCGCTGCCACATATGCCGATCGTCAAGGATCTGGTTTCAAACCTTGATGCAGCTTATGCTCAGCTGCGTTCAATTGAGCCATGGATGAAGTCTGACAGTGCTCCGCCGCCTGATTCAGAGCGTCGTCAGAGTATTGAAGAACGTGCTAAGCTTGATGGTATGTGGGAGTGTATTTTGTGCTTCTGCTGCACGACATCCTGCCCGTCTTACTGGTGGAATGGCGATCGTTATCTTGGCCCGTCAGTGCTTCTGGCTGCTTATCGCTGGATTATCGACAGTCGTGATGAACATACAGGCGACCGTCTGGATGAGCTGGAAGATACCTTTAAGCTTTATGCCTGCCGTACGATTATGAATTGTACTCAGGCCTGTCCGAAAGGGCTTAACCCGGCAAAAGCTATTGGTCAGATTAAGGAACTGCAGCTGGAACGTAAGGGCTGATCTCTTCTTATCTGTTAGTTAAGTAAAACCCCGTATTTTGTTTGAAAGCAAAGTACGGGGTTTTTTTTACACAAAAAAAAGGTTAACAAACGGAAAGGTTGGGGGCAGGTTTTGGATACATTCCTGTAATCTCATTATTAAGAGTAATATTGTGCAGGCCTGCTGTGAAACAAAATATAGATTTTTTAATAAAAACACTAAATAATTTAGAGTCTCTGCCAATTTTTTGTGGAAAAAAATGGCTGTTCTGGCTGGGATCGTTTTTAACAGTTCTTGCTATATTGTCTTTTTTATATCTTCCATATGGTAATGGTGATACTGTTTACTATACTATGGTAGGGCGCGGTATTTTTCGCGACCATATGTTGCCTTATAGTTATGCATTTGATCATAAACCGTGGGGTGTTTATTTATTTTATGGTGCGTGGGATAAAATATGTCCTTTTTTCCATGGCGATTTCTTTTTCTTATCTTTGGTTCTTGGTGCTGTTACGCTTTATTTTTGTCGGTTTTTTGGCGCTTTTAATATTATTACAGCATCGTTTATTTATGTTTTTTTCGGGAATATATTTGGAATTCTCGATGGGAATACAGAAAATGTTTTAACAGCCGGTTCTGCTGTTGTTCTTGCTGTTTTATATAATGGGTTATCAAATAAAAGATTTGTTAATTATTTTATTCCCGGGTTTATGATCCCTCTTTTAATTAATATTAATTATCTGGTTGCAGTTTCGCTTTTCTTACCTGTTTTGTTTCTTTTGTTTTCTCCTCGTTTTTTTAAATTACAGTATATTTTTATATTTTCGATCGGATGCATAGTTGGGCTGCTGACGTCTTTCTCTCCCTACCTTATAGAAGGGAATAATGCGCTACAGAGTTATTTCCGTATGCAGCATGATTTCCTGCAAAATTATGGTGGCAATACTGTTAGCAGAATTTCCAGTGTATTATGCACTATAGCATATACAGCTATGTTTCTTCCTGTCTTACTACTCTGGTATCGCAAATACCGTGAAGAGATGAGGGCAGGAGAACCATCTTCGCTTCTATTGCCATTGTGGTTTATTTCGTCATTACCCGCGACTGTTCTTTCAGGCCATCCGTTTAACCATTATTATATTTTATGTTTTGTGCCTCTTGTTATTATGACATCTGTATTATTTTATCAGAATGTTAAATTCCCACGGTATAGCTTTTTATTTTTATGTATTGTTTCTATTATTTCTCAGGGTTTTTGTACCGGTCGTAATATACGCTGGCTGTGGGATATGTCCTTTATTGATTATGCTTTGATAACCCGTGAGGCCGCTCATCAGCGTGTATTAAATATTCGTGCTGATCAGGCTTTTTTTTACATGGGCGATTTCAGAACATTTGACCGCTACGCGTTTACAGATCACGTTGATATTATGTTTGGGGCCGGGGCAGAGAAGCGTTATCTGAATGACCTTGCGCAGCACCCGCCTTTGGTGATGACCCCATTTAATGCCTGTATGACAGGTAACGCTGAACGCTCAGTCTGTGATGTACTGAAGAAGAATTATACTCTTATTTATTCAGTCAACGCTCTGACGCAGCGTAAAGGAAAGCTTCCTTATTTCTCGCTCGACCTTTATCGTCTGGCAAAAGAGAGCAAATAAATATTGTTGCTCATACCGTGTCAGAGAGATCAGGAGCAGAGCTGAGTTGTGATACAGATACGAGATGCAGATTATGCTGATGTGCCTGAGATAACCTGCATCTATAACGATGCTGTGCAGAACACGACGGCGATCTGGAATGATACATATGTCGAGAGCGCTGAGCGTGCTGCATGGCTGCGTCAGCGTAAAGAGGCAGGGTTTCCTGTTTTTGTCGCGTTTTGCTCTGAAACGGGAGATATCACAGGTTATGCCAGCTATGGCCCATGGCGTGCCTTTGACGGGTATCGTTATACGGTTGAAAATTCAGTTTATGTCCACCCGTTGTGGCAGCGACGGGGTGTCGGTCGTTTGCTTATGCAGGCACTGATAAAACGTGCCCGTGAGACAGCTGTGCATGTCATGGTTGCAGGTATAGAGGCCGAAAATACTGCTTCGATAGCATTACATAAAGAATTTGGATTCGAGGACGCCGGGCTTGTGAAAGAGGCCGGTGTAAAGTTCGGGCGCTGGCTTGACCTGGCTTTACTGGCTTTGAGGCTTAATGAGTGGCCTGAGCCACCCTGTGGCAGCACACGCTAAAAGATTGACGTTTTCTTCCTGTTAAGGGAAGAGAGGAGCCCGAACTCCGACAGATGTGGAGCTGTATACGCTGTGTTTGATGGTCAGATAACCTCCCCGGCAAGACGTATTAAAGCCTGGGTCGACAGTCTTTTTGTCGATCATGCTATTTTCAGGCTGGTCTGGACAAATTTTCAGGAGGTGGTTCCTGGCAAGGTATACCGGTGTAATCACCCCACGCCCGCCCGCTTAAAACGGGCGATGAATCGCTACCGGTTACGCACACTTGTTAATTTGCGCGGGCACCGCAAATGTGGTTCTGATGCCCTGTCGCGTCAGGCTGCCCAAAAGCTGGGTCTTGCCCATGTGGATATGGCTTTTGAAAGTCGTGGTGCACCACATCGTGACCGTATTCTGCGTTTTGCAGAATTGTATAAGACTATTGCTTTCCCGATGCTGATGCACTGCAAATCAGGGGCCGACAGAGCGGGGCTGGCTTCAGCCCTGGTTATTGTGTTCGAAGGGGGAAGTGCCGCACGCGCTATGAAAGAGCTGTCGTGGCGTTACGGACATTTTAAGCAGTCCCGCACTGGTATTCTCGACGCTTTTTTTCTGCGTTACCAGGCTGAAGCCGAGGGGCGTCTGCCTTTCCTTGACTGGGTGCGTGATGAATATGATGAAGTGGCCCTGAAGCGTGATTTTGTGGCGGGTAAGCTGGCCTCTTTCATGACGGACCAGGTGCTCAGGCGCGAATAAACAGGTAAAGGTCTGGCAGGGTTAGCTGCCAGACCTTTGGTATTGTTCGGTCAAATCGGAATAGTGCGCTCAAGCGTTCTGCTCAGAGCAGTCAGGCCAGGCAGAATTTTGCCTTCCATCCATTCCAGAAACGCGCCGCCTGCTGTTGAGACATAGGTCATGTCATGCAGCACACCGGCGTGACGCAGGGCAGAGACTGTGTCCCCACCACCGGCAATCGTTTTCAGCGTGCCGGCTTTTGTCAGGCGTGCGGCTTCGAGAGCAATCGTCGTGGTGCCAATATCAAACGGAGGGAGCTCAAAAACACCCAGTGGCCCGTTCCAGACCAGTGTTTTCAGAGTGCTCAGTTTTTCTTTCAGCAGCGTGACTGTTTCAGGGCCAACATCAAGAGCCATCCAGCCATCAGGAATGTCAGCCACACCAGCGACAGTTGTTGGTGCACCTGCAATAAAATCCTGTGTCAGCACGACGTCGACGGGCAGAACCAGCTCGCAGTTTCTGGCTTTAGCCTTTTCCATAATCTGGCGGGCTGTATCCAGCATGTCTTCTTCTTTGAGAGACTTGCCGACATTATAGCCTTTTGCCGCAAGGAAGGTGTTTGCCATTGCGCCACCAACGATCAGAACATCAACTTTTTCGAGAAGATTTTCCAGCAAAGTCAGTTTTGTTGAGATCTTGGCTCCGCCAATAATGGCTCCGACCGGATGGTCAGGATTTTCAAGAGCTGTGTCGAGAGCCGTCAGTTCAGCCTGCATCAGACGTCCTGCAAAAGCAGGAAGATGGTCTGCTACGCCTGTGGTTGAGGCGTGGGCACGGTGTGCTGCTGAGAACGCATCATTGACGTACACATCGCCCAGTTTTGCGAGCGCTGTGGCCAGGTCAGGGGCATTGGCCTCTTCACCAGGGTAGAAGCGTGTATTTTCAAGTACCAGCACTTCGCCGTCTTTGAGAGACATGGCCGCAGCCTCAGCATCCGGGCCAATGCAGTCATGCGCAAAGCTGACAGGTTTGCCAAGTTTTGTGGCCAGTGCTTCAGCTATAGGCTGAAGTGACATCGCAGGCACAACCTTGCCTTTGGGGCGGTCAAAATGACTGATGATAATAACCCGCCCCCCTTTGTCAGAGAGCTCGCGGATTGTGGGTACAATCCGCTCAATACGGTTAAAGTCGGTAATCTTACCATCTTTAACCGGTACATTCAGATCCGCCCTCAGCAGAATACGCTTACCTGCCGGGTTGAGATTATCGAGTGTGTTGAAGGAGAGTTCTGCCATTACAGAGATCCCAGCAGAGCAGCCGTGTCAGCCATACGGTTAGAGAAGCCCCATTCGTTATCATACCATGAGCAGATACGAACCATTTTGCCGCCATCAACCAGAGTGGTCTGAGTCGCATCGAAAGAGGACGAGGCAATAGCATGGTTAAAGTCAGAGCTTACCAGCGGGGCATCTGAATAGGCCAGAACACCAGCCAGCGGACCGGATTCAGAGGCTTTTTTGAAGAGATCATTGATTTCTTCAACCGATCCAGGGATTTTTTTAGGCACAATATCAAGTGATACCAGAGAGACGTTAGCCGTTGGTACACGAATGGCTGTGCCGTCGAGTTTGCCTTTGAGGTGCGGCAGAACAAGACCTACAGCACGGGCAGCACCGGTTGAGGTCGGGATCATGTTCAGCCCGGATGCACGAGCGCGGCGGAGGTCTTTGTGCAGGGTATCAACTGTGCGCTGGTCACCTGTGTAGGAGTGGATGGTGACCATATAGCCGCGTTCAATGCCGTAATGATCTTCAAGTATTTTTGCTACTGGTGCCAGGCAGTTGGTTGTGCATGAAGCGTTAGAGACGACGGTCATATCCGGTGTCAGAATATCGTGGTTCACACCGTAAACAATTGTTGCATCTACATCAGTACCAGGTGCTGAGATCAGTACCTTACGTGCGCCGGCCTGGAGCAGAGGGCTTGCTTTTTCTTTTGATGTAAACAGGCCTGTACATTCCATCGCCACATCAATACCTTTGAAAGGTACTTTTGACGGGTCACGTTCGGCAGAGACAGTAATCGGATCCCATGTGCGGCCATTGGCAGAAATAATCAGCTTATTGCCGTCAACCTTTACATCAGCAGGGAAACGCCCGTGCACACTGTCATATGAGAGCAGATGCGCGTTTGCTTCAACGCTGCCCAGGTCATTAATAGCTACAGGCACAACGTCTGTCCGCCCGCTTTCAATCAGTCCACGCAGGACAAGACGCCCGATCCGTCCGAAGCCGTTAATTGCTATTTTGACTGCCATTGTTGAGTTTTCCATTCTTGTTTTATGACTTTGCCAGAGTGGCTTTCCGCGTTTTTGTCCACGGAGGGGAGGCCTGCCTGCGGGAGAGAGTCCCGCATCATGCCTGATGCGAAAAGGTGATGTTTCACCACTTCGCAGACCGCTTCGGCAATGCTGCCGGAACGATCATATGAGGTGCCGGTCTGAGCAGAAATGTTCAGAGCGTTCATATCTACAAAAACTCCACCGGGACTGAGCCACTGTTCCCATCCAAAACCCGAGGCGGCTTCGATACCGACTCGTATGCCAGATCCGCCCAGAACCTTCTGGCGATAGGTTTCAGTCTGGTCTGCAAAAAGTTTCCAGCAGGGAAGTGACACGACCGCGGTACGAATCTCCTGCTTCGCCAGATGGTGCGATGCTTCGAGCGCGATGGCAACCTCTGAGCCTGAGGCGATAAGGGTGACCTGGGGGGCATGCTGATGCTGAAGCAGATATCCGCCGCGCGATGGGCTGCCAAAACAGCTTTTGGGAAAAGGGGTGTCAGGGTTTTCATCCGGGGTGAGGCTGAGCACGCACGGCCCGTCTTTCCAGCGAAGCGCTGCCTCCCAGCACTGAAATGTTTCGTGCACATTGGCAGGACGAAACACCGCAAGGTGAGGAATGGCCCGCAGTGCCGGCAGCTGCTCTGCTGAGAGCATACCACCGCTGAGACAGTCCTGATTGAGTTTGTTTTCAGTCAGCAAAAGCAGCACTTTTCTGCGCATAAAGGCGACCATACGCAGGGCTGTCATCATTCGGTCTGCCGCTATCAGGGGGGCCTGGCAACAGGCCAGTAACCCGCCATGCAGAGCGAGTCCGATCATAAGACCTGACATCCCTTCAGCTTTAGAGCCGCAGATGACGGTGCTATTTTCAGGGGGGGATAAAGTATGGTCCGTCAGGATGTCAGAAGGCAGAGGAAGAGCGGAGGACGAGAGGCACATAATTTCTGGCAGAAGACCTGCCAGAGTATGAAAGGCGACAAGGCTTGCGTTTTTTGTTGATCTGTCATGAGATCGGCGCATATGCCAGCGCCATGTGCGCAGCCAGTCTTCGGACAAAAGGGGAGGCAGCTGTTCCATCTGCTCGCGCTGAAAGGTACTGCGCTGCCGGTGCCTTACCAGGCGGCGTAGCCACGAACGGCGCGCAGATGCGCCCCGTCGTGCTGTAAGACTCCATGGCCCCGTGAGTTCTGCCGGAGGAAGGGAGTTTTGCTCATCTGAGCTTTTGCGGGCAGGTGAGGGGGAGCAGACGATTAGTGTCGGCTTTCTTGAGCGCAGAGCCGCGGCCAGAGCGGATGTAACGGATGACAGGTCGCCCGCTGTGATTTTACGGATATTCCACCCCGATGCCTGAAAAAGCGCGAGTGAGGTGATGAGTTCAGGAGAGGGACTCTCAGATAGTGATGCGACCAGAAGTGTCAGCCGGTCGAGGCCTGATTGTCCTGCGAGCTGAGCGACCTCTGTCGCGGCTCCTGACGCCAGGTCTCTATCCTGCACAACGGCCCATGTCCGGTGATTGATGAGAGAGCGGCCGAAGCGACTGGCGAGAGTCTGCTCGCCCAGTGCCATTCCGGCCGCGGCTGCAATACCATAGCTGGCAGGCCCGGGGGCAATTTCAGTGTGCGTGTTTTGGGGCGTTTTGTAGGGGCCTGAGCTGCCAGTCAGGCTGAGCATAATGTCGAGCAGTGGCAACATAGAGGCGGAAGGTACAAGAAAGCGGTCTCTGTCAGGCCATGTAGGGGCTTGCGGGTCAAAGCGCAGTACCCGACACCATAAAGCAGTAACCGGAAGACACATCAGTTCAACGAGAGCACGGCTTGCAGGCGGGATATGCCCGGCTTCAGACAAAAGTTGCCTGACCGTACCAGCCATACGTAAAACTGCCGTAGCCTGGGCAGAGCGCCGCTCATTTTTTTTCTGATGACCCTGACGTGTGGAGTCTGACGTCGCCATAATGCTTTCGTCTCAGAGGACAGTGCAGCAGCAGGTCAGATTGTCCCGCTGTAAGAATGGCGGTAGTATAAACCGCCTTAGCAGCGGGACAAGAGAAAACCTTATGCGCTGTGCTTTTATAATGAAATACTGTGTAAAAAGAGAGTAACAGGGGTATCTTATCCCCGGGAATGATTTTTTGAACTCTTGCGCCGGAGAAGAATGGGCGTAAGAAGCGATGCTACTGTTGTGGAGATGCGCCTGTTATGCCCTCTGTTATTTCTATTACTGCACAGCGCTCGGTTATGAGGGTGAGCGCACTGCTGGGGGCGGTTCTGTGCCTGAGCGGTTGTAAGCTGATCGACCAGAAAACATTTAACCCACAGGCGGGCAAACCTCCTGTACCTTATATTCCGCCACAGCCACCAGGTCCTCCTCCTGTGCCTCCGTTGCTTCAGGTTGTTGCCGGCACACCGTCAGAAGAATGGCGTGTCCCTGTAGAAACGATGGTAAAAAAGGCTTTGCAGAGCAAAGCAAACATTTTATTTACTGTGAAATGTCTGGTGCCTTCAAGCGGGCTGCCGGATCATGACAGATCTGCTTTGACAGATCTGGTGAAAACAGACGGTCAGGCTATGGTTGAGGCTCTGACAGAAGCGGGTGCTCCGCCCGGGCAGGTTGAGATAACAGCTATGCCTGATTCATCAGTGACGAAGCCTGTTGTCAGAGTATATGTGCGGTAAGTCGCAATTTTTTTTATGTGACGTAATGCCGAAAGAAAAGCCATAAACGCCGCGCCCAGGTTACTGTGGTGACGCAAGGAGAGAACAGCGTGAGAGTAACCAGAAACGCCAGACATCCGTTTTATGAACGGTGTCATGAGGTTCTTGACGAAATCAGGCAGCAGGGCCGTTATCGCACGTTTACGCCCCTGTCGCGGCTGACAGACCGTTTCCCTGTCTATGAAGAGGGAATGGCACCGCCACCTGAAGGGCGTGAAGTTGTTGTCTGGTCAACCAATGATTACCTCGGGATGGGAGTTGTGCCTGAGGTGATGGAAGCCGCCGTCGCTGCCGTGCGTGAGCATGGTGCCGGGGCAGGTGGCACACGTAATATTGCCGGCTCAAGCCCGCTTCATACTGAGCTTGAGGCCGAACTGGCCGCTTTGCACGGAAAAGAAGCCGGCCTGCTTTTTGTTTCTGGCTATGTATCTAACCAGGCAACATTACAGACAATTCTGACCTCCATGCCAGGCTGGATCTGTTTTTCGGATCAGATGAATCATGCATCAATGATTGCAGGCATCAAAGGGGCCAGAGGGTCACAGACTGTTATTTTTGAGCATAATAATCTGGCCGACCTTGAAGAGAAACTCGCGGCAGCGCCGGCTGATGCACCTAAGCTGATTGCATTTGAGAGTGTTTATTCAATGGATGGCGATATCTCTGATATTGCCGGTACATGTGCTCTGGCCCGCAAATATAATGCTCTGACTTATCTTGATGAAGTGCATGCTGTTGGTTTGTACGGCGAGGAAGGCGGCGGCGTGTCACAGCGTGATGCGGTTGCCGACCAGGTTGATATCATCGAGGGTACCCTGGCTAAAGGTTTTGGCGTGCATGGTGGTTATGTCACAGCATCAGCTGAGATTATTGACTTCCTGCGATCAACAGCATCCGGTTTTATCTTCACTACGGCTCTGCCTCCTTCTGTTGTTGGCGCTGCCCTGGTGAGTGTAAAAAAGGTAAGGGCAGAAAACTGGCGTCGTGATGCTATTTTTGAGCGGGTGCATGCTTTCAGGCAGCGTCTGCGTGCTGCGGGTATCCCTTTTACGATGACACCAAGTCATATCATACCTGTGCCTGTCGGTGATGCGGAGCGTTGCAAAAGGATCAGTGCGCGCCTGCTTCGGGAGTTCGGGCATTACGCAACGCCTGTTAATTACCCGACTGTACCTGTCGGAACAGAGCGCCTGCGCCTGACACCAGGTCCGTCACATACGGATGAAATGATGGATGATATGGTGCGCGCACTCTCTGTTTTGTTTCGTGAGGAAGGTATCGTGCACACCTGGCAACCGCAGCCAGAGGGCGTTGGCTGATTTTTGGCTGGCAGACATTCCTGCTCTTAAACGAGGAGGAATGTCTGAATTGTTCAGTGGCTTTTTCGCATGCGGGCGAGGGCGGTTTTTAACTCATCGAGAGAAACCGCACCGGGGACAATCTGCAGATCACCAAAGACAAACGTTGGTGTGCCGTCGAGGTTGATGGAGCGGGCCAGCTCTATGTTGTTATGCAGGGCGGTAGCCACTTTTGGACTCTGCATGTCTTTTATAAGCTGATCGGCATTCAGGCCAATATGCTGCGCAACCCGGCGAATACGATCTGTTGACGGACTTGCCGTGTCACTCATCAGAGCAAGCTGAAACTCTTTGTAAGCATGCTGCTCACCGGCGGCCAGAATAGCACGGGCGTCGAGAACACTGTTCGGGCCCAGAACAGGCACAATTTTTTCTACCAGGCGCAGGTCATGCTCGCTTGCAACGAGTTTGTCCAGGTCTGGCAGAACCTTGCGGCAATAAGGGCAGCGTGGGTCGTAAAACTCTACAACTTCCAGTGTGCCATGAGGGTTGCCCAGAACAATGTCTGTGTTGCTCTGTCCAAACAGGTCTTTGTGCGCCCGTACAGCGGCAAGAGCATCAGACTGCTGCTTTGCTGTGGCCTGTGCCTGCATGGAGGCAACGGCATCTGCCAGAATAGAGGGGTCTGTTTTAAGTGCGTCGCGCACAATGTTTACGATTTCTTTACGCTGCTCGGGTGTAAAGCTCTGGCTGTCAGCATAAGCTGGTACAGAAAAACCTGAAAGCGAAAGACAGGCACTGGTTACAAAAGTAAGTTGCCTGAGAGAGGGAAAAACTGATTTTTTCATGATTTTACCCTAATGCAGAAGCGTTAGAATGGGAATTGCAGACAGAAAGCTTTACCACAAACGCAGAGTATGTGTTGCTGAGTGTGCCGAAGATGGCTATCGAAAAGAAGGCAGCTAAAATCTGTCTGTGAGCGTATCTGAGAATAAATGGAGAGATCCTGACGTGTCCGAGCGTTATTTAAGCCCCGGTTCTGCCCGACGTACATCGATCTTTTCCGCTCCCACACGTGTGGCTGCCAGTTTGTTTATGGCAGCGTTACTGGCGGGTTGTGGAGGGTCTTCAGCACCTCAGCTCACGGCTGTTTCTGGTTTTGTCGGAGAAGTTGTCGCTGATGAACCTCTGGCAGCGCTTGCTGCGCGTGATGTACTGGCCCGGGGCGGTAATGCGGCAGATGCTGCGGCAACACTGGGGCTGGCTTTATCTGTAACATTACCTTCACGTGCTTCACTGGGAGCCGGTGGTGCCTGTCTTGCCTGGAAACCCGGGCAGAAGAATGGCGAAGCTTTTCTGTTTCTGCCCCCGGCGGGAACGGAGGCAGGAGCTGAGCGTCCTGCTGCGGTCCCTATGCTGGTGCGTGGCCTTTATCTGATGCAGTTGCATTATGGCAGTGTCGATTTCTCCGAAACGCTGATGCCGGCTCGTAATATGGCCCGTGACGGTGTGCCTGTTGGCACATTGCTGGCTTCAGATCTGAGCACAGTTGACGCTGCCTTGCTGGCAGATGAAAAAGCACAGGCGATTTTTAGCAATGGCAAAGGAGAAATTCTGAAGACGAATGACCTGATGGTGCAGTCACGTCTTGCAGGATCTCTTGAGCGCATTCGCACAGCCGGAACAGGTGATTTATATACAGGCTCTCTTGGTCAGGTGTTCTCTCAGGCTGCTCACGATGCCGGTGGGGGAGTGTCTATGGCTGATATGAGGCGCAACCTCGCAACGGTTTCGGCTCCTTTATCTCTGGATATTAACGGGTTGAGGGTGAATTTACTGCCTCCTCCGGCTGATGGTGGTCTGGGTATGGCGGCGGCTCTGACACATCATCAGAATCAGGGTGTGCTGATTGGTGAATCCGTCGTGTCAGGCTGGCGTAATCAGACGAATGGTAAGCCGACAAATGTAAATATGGCGCAGTCTATGGTGGATTCGCAGCGTTTCCCTCAGGGGGGTAACCTGAGTGCTCTGCCGGCATCTACCTCCTTCATTGTGACTGACCGCCAGGGAGAGACTGTTGGTTGTGCTCTGACAATGAATAATCTGTTTGGTACAGGCCGTGTCGCAGGTTCTACAGGTATCGTTCTTGCAGCCTCTCCTGCCAGATTACCTCTGCCTATGCTGGCGGCGGCGATAGCACATAAAAACAAAGATTATTTCCATGCTGCCGCAACAGCTTCAGGGCAAAATGTAGCAGCTGATACAGCAGCAATTGCGCTCAGGGCCGCTATTTTAGGGGTGAAACCTAAAGTGGGTAATGGCAATGGACGTGCAAATTTTGTGTCATGTCGCGACGGTCTGCCGGGAGATGAAAAAAAATGCTTCGGCTGGACAGACCCTCGTGGCAGCGGTCTGGCGGTTTCCGGTAACCAGGATAACCAGAAAAAATAAGACACGGCTCTGTCGGATACACAGCTTGCATTTTTTCAATAATTTCACTACATATGTTCTTCTTTTGTTCCTAAATAAAACAAAAGAAGAACGGTTTCTTAATGCGTTGTGCTGAGTGTGCAGAACAGGCAGTATGACGGGCTGAAACGGGTGTTGTCAGGCATGCGCTTAAGCAGGAAGCGCCCGTAGAATCAAAATACAGGCGCACCGTGCAGCCTGTGCAGTATAATGTCTGACAGACAGCAGGAAGGGTAGGGTATGGATAAGGCAAAAGCTCTTGAAGGTGCACTCGGGCAGATCGAGCGTGCTTTTGGTAAAGGGTCTGTTATGCGGCTGGGCCAGCGCCCGCGTGAACAGGCTGACGTCATTCCTACCGGCTCTCTGGGGCTTGATATTGCGCTCGGCATTGGTGGTTTGCCACGTGGCCGCGTGATCGAGATTTACGGCCCGGAGAGTTCTGGTAAAACCACCCTTGCTTTGCATGCTATTGCTGAAGCACAGAAAAAAGGCGGCACCTGCGCTTTTATTGATGCTGAGCATGCTCTGGACCCCGGATATGCCAAAAAGCTTGGCGTTGATGTTGATAACCTGCTGATCAGCCAGCCGGATGCGGGTGAGCAGGCACTTGAAATTGCCGATACGCTCGTGCGTTCGGGTGCAATTGATGTGCTGGTTGTCGACAGTGTGGCAGCTCTTGTGCCGCGTGCAGAGCTTGAGGGTGATATGGGCGACAGCCATGTTGGCCTGCATGCCCGGCTGATGAGCCAGGCATTGCGTAAGCTGACAGGTTCGGTCGCACGCTCTAACACCATGATGATTTTCCTTAACCAGATTCGTCTGAAAATCGGTGTAATGTTCGGCAGCCCCGAGACAACAACGGGGGGTAATGCACTGAAATTTTATGCCTCAGTGCGTCTCGATATTCGTCGTATCGGCTCTATTAAAGATAAAGATGAAGTCGTGGGTAATCAGACCCGGGTTAAGGTCGTTAAAAATAAAATGGCCCCTCCTTTTCGCCAGGTTGAATTTGACATTATGTATGGCGAAGGGGTGAGTAAGGTCGGCGAGTTGCTTGACCTTGGTGTGAAAGCTGGCGTGGTTGAAAAGTCAGGCGCCTGGTTCTCCTACGATAGCCAGCGCATTGGCCAGGGCCGTGAAAACGCCAAGCAGTTTCTGCGTGATCACCCTGAAATGGCGGCAGATATTGAACAAAAAGTACGTGTTCATGCCGGTGTAGTGGCAGATTCCATGATGGCGTCACCTGAGCCTGATGAAAGTGCAGACGCAGACGAGTAGAGTTAGTCTGCTATTATGCGTGATAAAAGTCTGGCTTCGGGGTCATAAGAAGCCAGCACTTTTTCTTCTTCCTTAGAAATGTTTTCTGGTGTGAATCCCTGTTTCTCCCAGAATTTCAGGGCAAGCCGTGTTGAAACCAGACTGATGCAGGGCAGAGCATAGCTTCGGGCTATGGTTTCCATCAGAGCAATACCGGTGCCGGCAAGTCCCAGCCCTCTTGTTGCAGGACTTAATACAATATCGTGGATATACCAGCGGTCAGGGGCCTGAGGCAGGGCTGTGAGTATGGCATTTAGTTTCGGTGTTATGCACCCAAACCAGGGATGACTGAGAATATACCCCTCAATCAATGCTCCTTTGTTCAGCACAAAACAGCCATCAGGTGCCAGTTGCAGGCGGTTGGCAAAAACTGCCGCATCTTCGGGGTAGTCAGTGTGTATCTGTGTGGCCAGGCTGGTGACACTGATAAGATCGTCTGGTGTCATGAGGCGCCAGATGCTAGAGGGGCACATAACAGGCATTATTTTAAAATGTCCCGACTTATTTAGTTGAAAAAAAATAGCTATTCAGAGGTTTAGCGTCTCATGCAAATATTCTCTGCTGTGAACTGAAGCTGTCAGATCATGCCGGAAGTAAGACTCACGCTGCGCCTTGATGCAGATGATACGCCTGTGCTGGGTCACGGGAAAATACGTTTACTTGAAAAACTTGCCGAAACGGGTTCTATTTCTGCAGCCGGGCGGGCCATGGGCATGTCTTACAGGCGGACATGGCTTCTGGTTGACAGCCTCAATCAGCTTTTTTCCTCTCCTGTAGTGACAACACGCACGGGCGGCGGCGGCGGCGCTACGGTTACGCAACTGGGGCTTGCAGTACTCGCCCTTTATCGCAAAATGGAAGCAGAGGCAGCAGTTGCCTGTGCTGAGGATATGGCCCGTTTACGCCGTTTGCTGGCAGGTCAGAAGACAAAGACTTAAAAAAAAATCTAAATTCATATAAGTATGGTCAGCATAGTCCGGATGAAAAATAATATCGCAGAATAAAGCGGTGTATAACAGGAGATCAGGCGTGTCGTCATCTATACAGCGACGAGACATTATAAAGGGTGGAGCCGGAGCTACTCTCGCTACGCTGGCGCAGGGGTTTTCTGCACGTAAGGCCAGTGCAGCTGAAGCATCCCATGTTGCTCAGATGGCCGGTGCGACAGGGGCTTTTACTCAGGATACTGTGCGGCAGATAGCAAAGCGTCTTGCTGCGGCTCCTTATGCCGGGCCTGATCAGACTTTGCCCGCAGCGATTGATAACCTGAATTTTGATCAGTTCCGGGGTATTGAATACCGCGAGGACAAAGCGCTGTGGTACGGCGAGCATCTCGATTTTGATGTTGAGTTTTTCCCACGTGGTTTTCTCTATCGGCCGCGTATCGACATTTATGAAGTAAAAGACGGCCAGTCAGCGCCGGTTCCTTACAGCCCTGATTTGTTCAGTTATGCTGACCCGGCCTTAAAAGTGCAGGATAACCTTGGTTTTGCCGGGCTACGTTTGCGCACAGCGATTAATACCCCTGGTGTGATGGAAGAGTTCTGCGTCTTTCTGGGGGCATCGTACTTCCGTGCTGTTGCCAAAGGGCAAAATTACGGTTTGTCAGCGCGTGGCTTTGCGAACGGTACCGGCGATGCCAAGGGTGAGGAATTTGCTCTGTTCCGCGCTTTCTGGCTTGAGAAACCCGCTCTTAATGTTGATACGATCGTCGTGCATGGTCTGCTCGACAGTCCGTCAGTTACCGGGGCATTCAGCTTCTCTATCCGCCCAGGTGATACAACAATTTTCGATGTGAAGTCGTCTTTGTTCCCACGGGTAGAGATGAAGCAGTCTGGCATCGCTCCCCTGACGGGTATGTTCTATTTTGATTCAAACGATCGTAATCATGTTGATGACTGGCGCCCTGCCGCACATGACAGCGAGGCTCTGCAAATCTGGACAGGGGCAGGTCAGCAGCTGTTCCGCCCTCTGCGTAACCCGCTTGACCTCCAGTTTTCAGCATTTGCTGATGTTTCGCCCCATGGTTTTGGGCTGATGCAGCGGCGTCGTAATTTTCATGATTTTGAAGATCTCGCGCTCAATTACGAAAAACGTCCTTCTTTGTGGGTTGAACCTATAGGAGACTGGGGTGAGGGCTGGGTTGACCTGGTTGAAATCCCCACACCGAATGAGGTGAATGATAATATTGTCTCTTTCTGGCGGCCTAAAGCACCGCTGGTTGCGGGTAAGGAATATAATTTCACGTATCGCATGTACTGGGGGGCTGATAACCCATTCCCCACATCACAGGCGCGCGTTGGTGCAACACGTGTTGGTGCCGTGACGGATGATAAAACGGCCCGTTTCTTTGCAATTGATTTTACGGGTGAGCCGTTTAAGCATTTACCGGCAGACACACATTTTCACCTTATTCCACAGACAACATCAGGCACGATCCGTAATGTTGTGGTTGAGTCTAACCCTAATATTAAAGGCTGGCGTACAACATTTGAGTTTGTTCCTGGTAATGAAAAAGTGGCTGAATTGCAGGCTGTACTGGCAACAGATGACGGGCCTATTTCAGAAAAATGGCTTTATAAATGGACTCCGTAACACCTGACATTTCAGCTTTTGAAGCGTTGCCTGCTGAGTCACCTCTTTTTATGCCTGAGCAGAGCTTTTCTGCCCGGCCAGATAAAGAGGGGCGGCCTCGCACGCCGGTAACAGAGCCCCGCACTATTGTTTTGCGGCGGCTGTCTGTTCTGGGTTCGGCGCTCGCGCTGACAGTCTATGGTGCCTGGCATATGCACCTGGTGCTTGACGCCAATGGTGTCACGCTGCTCGGGTTTACGATGCTCGCGCTTTTTGTGTTGCTGTTTTTCTGGATAGGGCTGGCTTTCACCTCAGCCTGTGCGGGCTTTTTTTCTATGCTGACCCGCGGCGGCCTTGGTCTGGGGCTGACCCGTTCCGGACCATTGCCTGAGCTGCAAAGCCGTACGGCTCTTTTGCTGCCGGTTTATAATGAATCACCACACCGGGTTATGGCAGGCCTTAAAGCTATATATAGCAGTCTGAAGGCAACAGGGCAGATCGGTGCGTTCGATCTGTTTATTTTGTCTGATACGACGCAGCCTGATGTGTGGATTGAAGAAGAGGCTGCTTTTCTGGCTTTGCGTGATTACACAGGGCCGGGCGGGCGTGTGTATTATCGCCGTCGTCATAACAATACCGAGCGTAAAGCCGGTAATATTGGTGAGTGGGTGCGTCGTTTTGGCGGTGCTTACGCGCATATGGTCACGCTGGATGCAGATTCTGTGATGTCGGGTGACACACTGGTGCGTATGGCGGGGGCGATGGAGCGCCACCCGAATGTGGGTCTTATTCAGACATTACCGGTGATTGTAGGCGGGGGTACACTTTTTGCCCGCATGCAGCAGTTTGCCGGGCGTGTGTATGGTCCGGTTATTGCACATGGTATTGCCTGGTGGCATGGCTCTGAGGGGAATTACTGGGGGCATAATGCGATTATCCGCACCCGTGCATTTGCCTCTCAGGCCGGGCTGCCTCATGTCCCGGGGCGACCACCTTTTGGCGGGCATATTCTCAGCCATGACTTTGTCGAGGCTGCGCTGATGCGCCGGGGTGGCTGGGCCATCCATATGGTGCCGGCTCTTGATGGTTCTTATGAGGAGAGTCCCCCCTCGCTGACTGACGTTGCTATTCGCGACCGGCGCTGGTGCCAGGGTAATCTGCAGCATATGAAGGTTCTGCCAGCCAGAGGGCTGAGCTGGATCAGCCGTATGCATATGATTGTTGGCATAGGAGCTTATGTTACGTCACCGTTGTGGCTGATTTTTCTGCTGACCGGTATTTGTATTTCTTTGCAGGCGCATTTTCAGCGCCCCGAATATTTTGGCGATACCAAAACGCTTTATCCTAACTGGCCACATGTTGACCCGGTGCAGGCAAAATATGTGTTTATTGGTACGATGCTGGTGCTGCTGGCTCCAAAATTTCTGGCTTATATTGCTCTGTTTTTTGATAAAACGACCCGCAAAGGGTGCGGTGGCTTTATCAGAGCCGCCATTTCTGTGCTTGTCGAAACCTTTATCGGCGGGTTGATTGCACCGGTTGCTATGCTGATTCAGACCTCTGCTGTGGTTTCTATTTTATCCGGGCATGATTCCGGGTGGAATGCTCAGCGTCGTGATGATGGAGATTTTCCGGTTAAAATTGTCGTAAAGCAGTACACTAAGTTCACACTCTTTGGTCTCGTACTGGGGTGTGGTGCATGGATTGTATCATCGGCTTTATTTTTCTGGATGACACCTGTTCTGCTTGGGCTGTTGCTGGCTATCCCTCTCGTGGTGCTGACCAGCAGTCGCAAGACAGGTGAAGCACTGCGTCGGGCAGGCGTTTTGCTTATTCCTGAAGAAACATACCCTCCTGAGGTCCTGGTCACTGTACAGAATGAACTGAAAACCGAGGCAGATATTCTGCCTGAGGGTGCAATTTCTGCTCTGCGTAAAAATAAGGCATTACGCAAAGCGCATCTTGAGATGCTGCCTCGCCCACGCCAGCCTGGTGAACCGATCAGTGCTGATCGCCTGGTTGGTCTGCTAAAGGTGAAGGAGGCCCCCAGTGTTGCTGTTGCTGAGCATGCTCTGACGATCAAAGAGAAAGCTGCTGTACTGGGGTGCCGTGAAGGGGTCGAAGCCCTGGTTGCGCTGCCTGAGAAATAAGAAGCGGGTGTATTAGTTTTCTGGCGTCGTGTCAGGCAGGCTGCCAACGTTTTCACAGGCTTTAGCAAGCTTTACGTCGGGGTCATGCACACCACATAATCTGCGCACATCAGGGGAGCACATTTCGATCGCATTTTCGAAATCTGATTCCAGAACATCATGGGCAATAGCCAGATCAGGGTCGCTGGATGAACGCTGCTCTTTTTTGTCAATCAGGTCCTGGGTTTTGTGCAGCTCTTTAAGGGCATTAATACAGGATTCACTGGCTGAATCAGGCTGAAAGCGTAAAACAGCGAGCTCTTTCTGAAGCTGAGCATTGGGCACATTACCGTTAACTGAATCTTTTTTTTCAGCATGTGCCACCGAGGAAAAGCAGCAAAAAGCAGAGAAAACGACAGGTATAAATGAGGATGTTTTTAATCTGAGCACGTTTACACTTTCTTATGTCTGGCGGAGAAATTTTAAACAGTATGGCTGTGTCTATAGCCTCTTTGTGCTCTTTTTTGCCATGTAAAGGAAGAAAATCTGTGCCGCAGTGGCAGAAGTGCCAGATACGGACTTGGCAGCAGGGCCAGTTTGGTGTTATCGCTTGCGACGGAAAGTCGGCAGTGGACGGATACCTTGTTGACCTGGTCAGATCCGGAAGGAAGCAGCCACAGTGAGTTTCGTCCGGGTCATTGTTCGGCTTTCCACCTGTTATTCCCTTACAAATAAGGGACAGGCAGAGCCAGTCTCCATTATCCGGAACCGCAATGACCGATAAGGCCGATGCCGGCTCTCCTCAGGCGGAGCCTCCCGATTCCCTCCTGGAGCAGCCTGGTTTCTCCGACGGTTTTTTAGAGCCGGTTTCTTCCCCCGCTGCACCCTATCGTGTTCTGGCCCGAAAATACCGGCCTGCAACGTTTGATGACCTTGTCGGTCAGGACGCTATGGTGCGCACATTGCGCAATGCTTTCAGGCTTGGGCGTGTGGCACATGCGTTTATGCTCACAGGCGTGCGCGGCGTGGGTAAAACAACAACAGCCCGTATTATCGCCCGTGCCCTTAACTGCACCGGTCCGGACGGACAGGGTGGCCCCACGGCCGACCCGTGCGGTGTCTGTGCTAACTGTGTTGCTATTTTAAAAGACCGCCATCCAGACGTGCTCGAGATGGACGCAGCCTCGCGCACCGGTGTTGATGATGTACGTGAGATTATAGAAGCTACGCGCTTTCGCCCCATGCAGGGGCGCATGAAGGTCTTCATCATTGATGAAGTGCATATGCTCTCGCGTAATGCATTTAATGCGTTGCTGAAAACTCTTGAGGAGCCACCGGCTCAGGTCACTTTTATTTTCGCCACGACGGAGCTGCGTAAAGTACCGGTAACGGTTTTGTCGCGCTGTCAGCGTTTTGACCTGCGGCGTGTTGCACAGTCTGACCTCGTAGCTCTTTTTCAGCGTATTGCCGAAAAAGAAGCACTTCGTCTCTCGTCTGATGCCCTGGCTCTTATCGCCCGTGCGGCTGATGGTTCGGTGCGTGACGGCCTGTCGCTGCTTGACCAGGCTGCCACCCGCGGTACGGCTGAGGATGAGGTAAGTGCCGCCGTTGTGACCGATATGCTCGGCCTTGCTGACCGTCAGGTTGTGTTTGACCTGCTTGAAGCGGTGATGACCGGCAAGCCTGATACGGCACTTGCCCTGGCTGATGCAGCGCATGCACGCGGGGCTGACCCCGGCCTCGTGCTGAATGATATACTTGATCTGATTCACACAGTATCTCGTCTGAGGGCCGTTCCGGGTCTGCGTGATGCCGCTGATATGCCTGAGGCTGAGCGTGTACGTGGGGCTGCACTGGCCGACAGCCTGCCTGTGCCTGTGCTGATGCGTGCCTGGCAGATGCTTGTAAAAGGTATTCAGGAGGTCGAACAGGCACCTGATCGTCGTGCTGCGGCTGATATGGTGCTGATCCGCCTGTGCTATGTTGCAGACCTGCCATCGCCGGGGGAGGTGATTAAGCAGCTTTCTGCTGGTGGTATGCCGCCGCAGGCTCCGGTGGAGCGCAGGCAGGATGCACCGTCTGAGAGCATGCCTCCATCTGGCAGCAGCCGGGTTATGCCGCAGGTTGTTTCTGGTAGGCAGGGTGGTGGTGCGACAGCCTTACGTTTACCTGAACCTGATATGGTGCAGAGTGCTCCCCAGGCTGAGGCAGTATCCGCTCAGCCTCGCAGCTGGCGGGAGGTTGTTGCTCTGGTCAGGCAGGAGCGCCAGGCGAGTTTACATGGCGTGTTGCGCCATGCTGTGCACCTGGTGTCGTTTGCGCCCGGTCATATTGTTATTCGTATTAAAGAAGGTGCAACCCCTCATCCGGTTAAGCCTTTGCAGACAGTTTTGCAGGCTGTGACCGGTATGTCATGGCGCATTACTTTGTCTCAGGAGGAAGGTGAACCGACTCTTGATGAACAGGGTGCTGAAATTATTCAGTTTCAGCGCCAGGATGTGCAGGCTCATCCCCTGGTTCAGGCCATTCTTAAGGTTTTCCCGGAGGCGGAGCTGGGGGATGTGAAAGATCATGCTCTGGATGAGTATGGTCTCCCCCCTGAGGAGATCCCCGATCTTATATTTGCACCGGTTGATGCTGAACTGACAGATGAAGATGAGCGTCCGACAGACCCGGGCCTGTCTTTTGACTAAGGCGGGGTAGCAGTACGGGGCTGAGATGCTTATTTTATTTCTTAACAAAAAATGCTGCTTTGTGCGGCACCAGCAGGAGAGACACAATGAAAAACTTAGCCGGTCTGATGAAACAGGCCTCTCAGATGCAGTCTAAAATGGAAGCCATGCAGGCGACCCTTGAGGCAATGACAATTGAAGGCAGTTCAGGTGCCGGCATGGTCACGGTTCTTCTGAGCGGTAAAGGTGATATGCGTTCTATCACGATCGACCCTAAGCTTGCTGACCCTGCTGAGATGGAAATGCTTCAGGACCTGATCGTTGCGGCCTGTGCTGATGCCCGCACCAAACTTGACGTGAAAGCCGCAGAAGAGATGGAAAAAGTGACAGGTGGTCTGAACCTGCCTGCCGGTATGAAACTTCCTTTCTGACCTCTTATGGGCGGGCACGAAATACAGCAGCTGATAAGGCTGTTCGGGCGTCTTCCTGGTCTTGGCCCACGTTCGGCGCGCCGCATCGTGCTTTACCTGCTGCGTGACCCGCAGGCTCGCCTGCAGCCTTTGCTCAGAGCACTCGATCAGACGGGGCAGGCCGTCACAATCTGTTCCACCTGTGGTAATCTTGATACCTCTGATCCGTGTCATATTTGCACAGATGAAACGCGTGATCAGCGGCTTGTCTGCGTCGTTGAAACAGTGGGCGATTTGTGGGCGCTTGAGCGTGCCGGAGTGCATGGCGGGGTGTATCAGGTGCTTGGGGGTACATTGTCGCCTCTGGCAGGTGTCGGTCCTGAAGATCTTAATATTGCGTCCTTACTGGCGCGCCTTGATGCGGGGCAGGTGCGTGAGATCATTCTTGCGCTGGGTGCAACTGTTGAGGGTGCAACAACCATGCACTGGCTGATGGACAGGCTGGCTGAGTATGAGGTGACACTAAGCCGGGTTGCGCAGGGTGTACCAGCCGGTGGCGCCCTTGATGTGCTTGATGATGGCACACTGGCTGCAGCACTCGGGGCTCGTCGCCCGGCGTAGTGTAAGCCGCTGCTGTCAAAGGAGAAATCATGTCAGAAGAACATAATACTCTGCCTGTGTCGCAGGCGGTGCCGCGTCGTGCCCTGGTGACGGGTGGAAAAGCACGGCTGGGGCAGGCTATGGTCATGGCACTGGCCCGCGCCGGGTTTGATGTTGCCATTCATTACCGGGAGGAGACAGCTGAGGCAGAACAAACCCTGCGTGCTGTTGAGGCTCTGGGGCGTAAGGCATGTCTGCTTCAGGCAGATATGATGGTGGAAGAGGATACAGAAACTCTTTTACCGCGTGCCGCTGTGGCTCTTGGTGGCCCGTTAGGGGTGCTGATCAATAATGCTTCGACTTTTGAACGTGACGAGTGGGATGAAGTTACGGCTGACAGCTGGGCAGAACATATGCAGCCTAACCTGCGTGCCCCTTTTGTGCTTATGCAGGCCTTTGGTAAAGCATTGCCGGCAGAGGCTGAGGGGGTAATTTTAAACATGCTTGACCAGCGGGTCTGGTCGCTTACGCCTCACTTTGTCAGTTATACTGTGTCAAAAAGTGCATTATGGACTCTGACACAAACTATGGCTCTGGCACTTGCTCCTCATAAAATCAGAGTAAATGCTATAGGGCCTGGTCCGGCCCTCGCCAGTACAAGGCAGAGTGACGCACAGTTTGCCCGTCAGTGTGCATCTGTGCCGCTTGGGCATGGTACATCACCCGACGAAGTGGCCCGGGCTGCTCTTGCATTTCTGGCCCTGCCATCTGTGACCGGGCAGATGCTTGCCCTGGACGGAGGGCAGCATTTACAGTGGTCTCCGGTTTCAGCGCAGTCTGCTCAGGAAGAGTGAGAAAAGAAATATGACTGTTTTTGCGCCCTGGGTGAGCGAGCAGCCTCTGCGCTGTCTGTTTATCAATAATATGCTGATTGATGCCTATATTGGCGTTTTTCCGCATGAACTGAATGTGACGCAGCGTATTCGTGTGTCTGTTGCTTTTGGTGTTCCTGACAGAAACGACCTTGAGGTCGGGCAGGATGACCTTAGCCGTACGGTGTCATACGAGCATGTTGTCAGGCTTGTGCACCAGATCATTGCTGAAGGGCATGTGAGACTGGTGGAGACACTGGCCGAGCGTATTGCAGCTGGCGTGCTGGCTGATCAGCGTGTGCAGGTTGTCAGAGTGAAAATAGAAAAACTCGATGTGTTTGAAGAAATCGAGTCGGTTGGCGTTGAAATTGAACGCCGGCAGAAAATAGCCTGAATAAAAAAACCTCATCACCATGACAGTGATGAGGTTTTTTATCAGATCACGAATCGTGATCTTCTTTGTCGGTGGTGACATCGATATCTGAGCTGATGTCATCATCATCGTCGTCGTCATCCAGTTCCGGTGCATCATCAAGATCTGCATCGGCATCTGTATCGGTATCTGTGCCGAGATCCAGATCATCCTCATCTTTCTGAGCCGGTGTCGTATTAGACGAGCTGGAAATCAGGCTGTCACTTGTGCGACGCAGGCGCGGCACGAGATCAGGCTGAGCCGTGCCACATTTCGGGCAGATGGCTGTTGGGCGGTCGAGATCGTAAAAGCGGGCACCACAGGAGACGCAGACGCGTTTGGTGCCGAGATCGGGCTGCTGAGACATCTTGCTACTACCTGTCGATCATGAGCAGAGATCAGAAAGGCGGCAAAGCCTTCCTGAATAAGGAACGAATCCCGGTTCCGACAGTCGAAACCGCAGACTCAATAATGGTGATTAAGCCGTGGCCAGATGCCATTGCACAGAGTTTGTGTCAAACCCTGATAGCTCAAAAAATCGTTTTTTCTTGCTTTGATGGCGTTTTCTGCACAGTGACGGATTGACTTGATGCCCCGTAATACCGAGAAAATGCAGCTATGAAACAGTCAGAAACCTCCCCCTCAGGTGCCGCGGTTCGCCCGTTGCGTGTCAGCCGCGTTCAGTCCCCTCTGACAGGGACCACCGTCGTCCCTGGTGATAAATCCATCAGTCACCGTTCGCTGATGCTCTCTGCTCTGGCGAAGGGTACAACCCGTATCACAGGCCTGCTTGAGGGCGAGGATGTGCTGTGCACAGCTGACGCCATGCGTGCACTGGGTGCTGTTATTCACCGTCATGCAGACGGATCATGGACTGTTGAAGGGCGTGGCCTGGGACAGTTGCAGGAGCCTGCTGATGTTCTGAACATGGGTAATTCCGGCACATCAGCCCGTTTACTCAGTGGCATTCTGGCCAGCCATAACATGATGAGTGTGATGACGGGGGATGCCAGTCTGCGTCGCAGACCAATGAAACGGGTTACCATTCCTCTTTCTGAAACAGGGGCTCGTTTCATGAGTCGCGAAGGGGGCAGGCTGCCTCTTGCTATTCAGGGAAGCGCAGAGCCAAAAGCTCTTGAATATCACCTGCCGGTGGCATCAGCTCAGGTTAAGTCTGCTATTTTGTTGTCAGGCCTTAATGCGAAGGGGGAAACCCGTGTTGAGGAGCCTGTGCCGACTCGTGACCATACAGAAAATATGCTGAAGCATTTTGGTGTGCAGATCAGCGTTGAGGAAACATCTGCCGGAGGTCGTATTATTCGTCTGCAGGGTGGGCAGAGCCTTAAGGCCGCTGATGTGATAGTGCCGGGCGACCCGTCTTCAGCCGCTTTTATTGTTGTGGCGTCTTTGCTTGTCGCGGGCTCTGAGGTCGTGATCGAGAATGTTGGTCTGAACGTGTTGCGCACAGGGCTGTTTGACACACTGCGCGAAATGGGTGGGCAGATTGAGGTGCTTAACCAGCGTATTGAGGCGGGTGAGCCAACAGGTGACCTGCGGGTAAAGGCTTCAGCTCTCAGGGCTGTCGACGTCCCTGCTGAGCGTGCGTCCTCTATGATTGATGAATATCCTGTTCTGTCTGTGGCCGCCGCTTATGCTGAGGGCGTATCGCGCTTCCGTGGTCTGGGTGAACTGCGCGTGAAAGAGAGCGATCGTTTTGCTTCAACCATTGCTTTGCTTGAGGTTAATGGTGTGTGCACAAGCGTTGAGGGGGATGACCTGATTGTGTATGGTACAAAGGGTGCCATCCCTGGTGGCGGATGTGTCGGGACACATATGGACCATCGCCTGGCTATGAGTGCGACTGTA
The DNA here is from genome assembly GCF_002153695.1 of Acetobacter sp. DsW_059. Classification (NCBI taxonomy): domain Bacteria; kingdom Pseudomonadati; phylum Pseudomonadota; class Alphaproteobacteria; order Acetobacterales; family Acetobacteraceae; genus Acetobacter; species Acetobacter sp. DsW_059. The sequence goes on along the minus strand of NZ_JOPI01000023.1, from coordinate 65,080 downwards.
CTCGGTATGGTGGCGGATCAGCCTGTGGAGGTTGATGATACAACTTTTATCAACACCAGCTTTCCGGGGTTCTTTGAGCTGCTGAACCGTCTTGGCGCAGGGCTTGCCGCATGAGTGTGCGTGGCCCTGTTATTGCTGTTGATGGCCCGGCGGCGGCTGGCAAGGGTACTCTGGCTAAACGCCTGGCTAAGGCGCTTGGTGTGCCTTACCTTGATACAGGTTTGCTTTATCGTGCGGTGGGCCGCCTTGTGCTTGATGCGGGTGATAACCCGGCAGACCCTGCCGAGGCTTTTGCAACCCGGCTGACACCGGCCGATCTGGCACGTAAGGATTTGCGCACGCCTGATGTTGCCCGGGCTGCCAGTGAGGTGGCTGCTCAGCCAGCTGTCCGTGAAGCTCTGATTGCTACGCAGCGCAGTTTTGTCGGGCCGGAGGGGGCGGTGCTTGATGGTCGTGACATTGGCACAGTGATTTTTCCTGATGCAGAGGTGAAGCTTTTTATCACCGCATCAGCCACGACCCGTGCGTTACGGCGTTTTTTGCAGCAGGGTGGTGATATGCAGGCCCCGGATGCAGCCCTGGTTTTAAAAGAAACGCAGGAGGCCCTCAGCGCACGCGATCTGGCCGATTCTCAGCGTGCTGTTGCTCCGCTTAAGCCTGCCGGTGATGCGCTGCAGATAGAAACAGATCATCTTGATGCTGATCAGGTGCTCGCCCAGGCTCTGGCTTATGCGCGGGAGCGTCTTACCAGGTGAGGGGAGCTCAGGCTGCCACATGCTCTGACTGAGAAAACACGGTTTCTGACATTTTATCCGAGTCTGAGAGAAAAAACTCAGGGTTTATGTTGACAAGCGCCCATGAGATGGTTTCTCTGCCAACAGGAGTGTCCGTGCACATTGTGTGCGGATTTCTGTAATGTTGACATATGGCTCGGTAAAACCCCTGAAGAATGGTCTTCTGTGCGTGTTTTCGGGCAAGTCGTGTTGCTTTGTGCAATGCGCAGGAATGACCAGTCTCATGCCATTATGCTGACTGGTGCAGGATTTACAGTAACACATGGCTTCAGCCGTAACCCCGACCACGGATCACTTCCGTGGCGAAGACTTTGCTACCCTTCTTGATGAAACTCTTGGCCGCGACGCCGGCTTTGACGGATCAGTTGTCCGTGGCCGTATTGTTCGCCTCACCGACGAATTCGCTATCGTTGACGTTGGCCTGAAAAGCGAAGGTCGCGTTTCTCTGCGTGAGTTCGCTCCTCCTGGCGTTTCTCCTGACGTAAAACCAGGTGATGTCGTTGAGCTCTATGTTGAGCGCTACGAAGATCGCGACGGCAGCATCGTTCTGTCACGCGAAAAAGCACGCCGTGAAGAAGCATGGACCAGCCTTGAGAAAGCTTTCGAAGCTAATCAGCGCGTTAATGGTACCATCTACGGTCGCGTTAAGGGTGGTTTCACTGTTGATCTGGGTGGCGCTATGGCGTTCCTGCCCGGCAGCCAGGTTGACATTCGCCCTGTGCGTGATGTCGGCCCTCTGATGGGTGTTCCTCAGCCTTTCCAGATCCTGAAAATGGATCGCGCCCGTGGCAACATCGTTGTGTCACGTCGTGCCGTTCTGGAAGAAACACGCGCTGAACAGCGTAGTGAGCTGATCCAGGGCCTGACAGAAGGTATGATCCTTGACGGTGTTGTTAAAAACATCACTGACTACGGTGCCTTCGTTGACCTGGGTGGCGTTGATGGTCTGCTGCATGTCACCGACATTGCATGGAAACGCATCAACCATCCTTCAGAAGCACTGCAGATTGGCCAGCCTGTTCGCGTTCAGGTTATCCGCTTTAACTCTGACACGCAGCGCATCTCTCTGGGTATGAAACAGCTTGAAGCTGATCCATGGGAAAATGTTGCTCTGAAATATCCGCCAGGTGCGCGTTATTCAGGTCGCGTTACAAACATCACTGATTACGGTGCGTTTGTTGAGCTGGAGCCAGGTGTTGAAGGTCTGGTTCACGTTTCTGAAATGTCATGGACGAAGAAAAACGTTCATCCTGGAAAAATTGTCGCTACTTCTCAGGAAGTTGACGTCATGGTTCTGGATGTTGACAGCACGAAACGCCGTATTTCTCTGGGCCTGAAACAGGTTCAGCGTAATCCGTGGGAACAGTTTGCTGAAGAAAACAAAGTCGGTGCTGTTGTAGAAGGCGAAATCCGCAACATTACTGAGTTTGGTCTGTTCGTTGGTCTCTCAGCTGACATTGATGGCATGGTTCACATGTCTGACCTTTCATGGGAAGAAACCGGCGAAGAAGCTATGAAAAACTACGAAAAAGGCCAGGTTGTTAAAGCCAAGGTTCTTGACGTAGACGTAGAGAAAGAACGTATTTCTCTGGGTATCAAACAGCTTCAGGAAGATCCGGCAGCTGACGTTCTGATCAGTGTTCAGAAAGGTGCGATCGTTACCTGCACTGTCACAGCGATCCAGTCTAACGGCATCGAAGTGAAAGTTGACGACGTTCTGACTGGCTTCATCCGTCGTGCAGAGCTGGCTCGCGATAAAGCAGAGCAGCGCCCAGAGCGCTTCGCTGTTGGTGAGCGCGTTGATGCGAAGGTTGTTTCTGTTGACCGCGCAGCCCGTAAACTGGCACTGACCATTAAAGGTCGTGAAGTTGAAGAAGATAAGCAGGCTATCAGTGACTACGGTTCATCTGACAGCGGTGCTTCTCTGGGTGATATTCTGGGTGCGGCTATTCGTCGTCGTAACACAGACGCTTAAGAGATCTCGTGCAATCCCGGTGTGGCGATGTCACACCGGGGCTGAGAGCTCAGAAAGGGTGGTGCTGGTAACAGCCCCACCTTTTTTTGTGGCCATCAGACTTTCAGGTCATAGGCCTCACGGGCTGAAAGAATTTCTTTCATATGCAGTTCGGCCCAGTGCGTTACGGCACTTATGGCTTCAGTGAGTGTTTCCCCCAGGGGGGTGAGAGAGTATTCAACTGTGACCGGCACAGTGGGATACACCTCACGATAAATCAGTCCGTCACGTTCAAGTGTTTTTAGTACGCCTGAGAGTACTTTTTGCGAAATGCCGCCAACGCTTCGCTTCAGCTCGTTAAAGCGTGTTTTGCCTGATTTTAAATGATCAAGAATCAGCAGGGCCCATTTATCGCCTATGCGGTCGAGCACCATGCGGGCAGGACATTCTTTGGCAAAAACATTATAATGGTCTGAGGGGACCTCCCGTAGTTTCCTGGTGGTAACCATGTGTCTTCAAAGTGCCTTCTTGTTGAGAGCAGAAAGGTCTCTTATCGTTTCTTTTGGAAAGATAGTTTCAAAAAGAAACTAATCTCTTATGAGATATTTTTTGAAAGAAGTCGACGATGAGCAAAATTTTTGTCGTTTATCACTCTGGTTACGGTCACACGCGCGCTGTTGCTGAGCAGGTTGCTAAGGGTGCTGGTGCGGCTCTCATCGCTATTGATGAGAATGGCGATATCACTGAGGCAGAATGGGCAAGCCTGAACGAAGCTTCAGCTCTTATTTTTGGTGCCCCGACATATATGGGCAATGTAAGCTGGCAGTTTAAGAAATTCGCCGACGCAACCTCTAAAATCTGGTTTACCCGTGGCTGGCAGGACAAAGTGTTTGGTGGCTTTACAAACTCAGCCAGCCCGAATGGTGATAAACAGGTTGCTCTGATCACGCTGCAGACACTGGCTTCGCAGCATGGTGGTATATGGGTGAGCCTGGGCCAGGCGCCTTCTAACACCAAAGCGGCTACGGCTGATGATGTGAATAACCTTGGTGGTTCAGTCGGTCTTCTGACACGTGCTCCGGCTGATGCATCTGTCGATGAAGTACATAAAGGTGATTTAAAAAGTGCAGAGCTCTACGGTAAACGTATAGCAGATGTAACACAGCGCCTGAGCTAACAGCTCAGGAAAGCGGGACAGGAGTCACTGATATGCGACATAATCTGAAATTTTTTGCACTGGGGCTGACCGGTTTACTCCTGGCCGGGGCTGCCCCTTTGCCTGACTATGTCGCATCGGCAGTTAATGCGCCGGTGCGTCATGCAGATAAAATCAAGGATGCTTCTCGTCACGGGGCGGAGATTGTCGCATTTATGGGGCTGAAACCAGGGCAGAAAGTTGCTGACTTTTTGCCTGGTCGTGGATACTGGACCCGCATTTTCTCGGGTGTGGTGGGGCAGCAGGGTCATGTTTTTGATATCTGGCCGTCACTTATGGTGACGCCCGGGTCAAAGTTTGAAAAAACCATGACGGCTCTGTCTCATCAGTCCGGCATAACGAATGTCACGGCGCTTCAGGTGCATTTGCCATCACTGAATTTGCCCGAGCCGGTTGATGTTTTTTTTACTTCTCAGAACCTGCATGACCTGCCAACACCTTTTCTGGGTAACACCGATATTACAGCCTTTAGCAAACAGGTGTTTGCGGCCCTGAAGCCGGGCGGAAAATTTGTGGTTATCGATCATGTTGCGGTGGCGGGTGCTGGTCTGACGCAAACTGATACGCTGCATCGTATTGAGCCTGACACAGCCAGAAAGGCTATTCTCGCCGCAGGATTTACGTTTGCTGGTGAAAGCAGCCTGCTGGCAAACCCGCAGGATAACCATCACCTGAAGGTATTTGATTCAAAAATACGGGGTAAAACAGATCAGTTTATTTATGTATTTGTAAAACCTGAATAAAATATACCAGCATGTAGTCTGAACCGGGATATTCATAACCCCGGTTCAGTGATTATTCAGCCCAGGCAGGCTTTACGAAAAAGATCAAAGGCCCGTGCACGGTGGCTCAGAGCATTTTTCTCGTCGTCAGTCATTTCGGCAAAGCTAAGGGTCTTACCTTCAGGAGCAAAAATGGGGTCGTAGCCATGCCCGTTTGTGCCGCGGGGTGGCCAGACAATCTGCCCGTCAGTCCGTCCTTCAAAGAAATGAAGCCTGCCGTCAGGAAAAGCCAGACACAACACACAGATAAACCATGCTGCCCGCTCGCCCGTACCAATGTCATTGTGAATGCGTGCCATAGCAGCAGGGAAGTTTTTGTCAGGGCCGGCCCACCGGGCAGAGTAAATGCCCGGGTCACCATTGAGTGCAGCCACACACAGGCCGGAATCATCTGACAATGCCGGCAGGCCTGAGGCCTTTGCCGCTGCCTGTGCCTTAAGAGCGGCATTACCGGTAAAGGTGGTTTCTGTTTCTTCCGGCTCGGGCAGTTTCAGTTCACCGGCTGAAATTACGGTAATACCGAAAGGTTTCAGCATAGCCGAAAACTCAGCGAGTTTTCCTGCATTGTGGCTGGCCAGCACCAGCTTATCGCCGGTGTGTAAAAGTGGTGTGCTCATGTATCAGCCATTTTCTGCGCGTGTTACAGCGGCTGTCTGCGCATCAAACAGCGTTGAAACGCCAATGCGTGCAAGCGCAAACAGTTCGTTAAAGGCATCTTCTGTAAAAGGTGTTTCTTCTGCTGTGCCCTGAATTTCAACAATGCGGCGGTCGGCTGTCAGCACAAAGTTTGTGTCAGCTGCTGCTGTGCTGTCTTCTGCATAATCGAGGTCAAGTACGGCGCCGGTTTCAGTCAGTCCGCACGAGACCGCGGCAACCTGACCCAGCAGTGGCAGGTGAGGGAGAGCACCACTGGCAACCAGTTTGCCCAGAGCCAGGCGCAGAGCTACCCATGCTCCGGTTATTGACGCGCAGCGTGTGCCTCCATCAGCATTAAGCACATCACAGTCGAGGGTGATGCTCATTTCACCAAGGGCTTTCAGATCTGTCACAGCACGAAGTGAACGCCCGATAAGGCGCTGAATTTCCTGTGTGCGACCTGACTGTTTACCCTTTGCGGCTTCGCGGCTGCCGCGTGAATGTGTGGCGCGGGGCAGCATACCATATTCTGCGGTGACCCAGCCGGTGCCCTGACCACGAAGAAACGGAGGTACACGGTTTTCAATACTGGCTGTGCACAGTACCTCTGTGCCACCCACGCGGATGAGAGCGCAGCCTTCGGCATGGTGGGAAAAGCTGGTGTCGATGGTAATAGTACGCATCTCGCTGGGCAGACGACCTGAAGGGCGCATGTCAAGAAACTCCTTAAATCATAGTTTGTTCACCAGGCAGGCGAACGACACAAAGGTGACACTATCGTCAGTTCAGTATGACGAGAATGGTGTGTGTGCTAAAAAATTGCTTTAAATGATTAAGAAACCCACAATGTAGCCCTGGTGAGGAGGAGCAGAGCAGATGATGAGACCTGGTGTGTTCCCTGTTGGCAGTGCTTTGCCACCTGATCTTGACCGGCGTTCTGCCACGATTTTGCGTGAAGTGGTGGAAGAATATATGGCCAATGGTGAGCCTGTCGGGTCGCGTACGCTCGCACGCAGGCTGAGCCAGCCGCTGTCTCCTGCAACGGTGCGTAATATCATGGCTTCTCTGACCGAAGCCGGTCTGCTGTTTTCGCCGCACACTTCAGCAGGGCGTTTGCCAACTGAGGCCGGGCTGCGTCTGTTTGTTGATGGTCTTTTGCAATTTGGGGCGCTCTCGGAAGAAGAGCAGACACGGATCAGCCACACGCTGGAGGCACGCGGGCGCTCATTGCAGGATACAATGACGGAGGCATCTTCATTACTTTCAGGTATGTCTGACGCAGCAGGTCTTGTCATAGCGCCTAAAAGTGAGGGAGCTGTTAAGCATATTGAGTTTGTTGCTCTGGGCGGTAATCGTGCCCTTGTTGTGCTGGTTGGTACAGATGGGCGGGTTGAAAACCGTGTGACAGAAATTCCGGCAGGGGTGCCTGCGTCGGCTCTGGTTGAAGCGGCTAATTACCTGAATGCCAGACTTAAGGGAGCAACATTGTCTGAGTTGTGTGAACGTGTGAGCACAGAAATTTCTGACAACAGGCATGTGCTTGATGAGCTGACTGCTGATGTGGTTGAGCGCGGGCTTGCCATATGGGGCGGAGATACCGGTGAACGGGGTGGCACATTAATTGTCAGAGGTCAGTCGCGCCTGCTGACGGATGTTGCCGGGCAGGAGCGTTTGCAGGCTATACAGACTTTATTTGACCGGCTTGAAGCACAGGAGACAATGCTGAGTTTGTTAGAACTGGCAGAAAGTTCAGAGGGTGTTCGCATCTTTATCGGGGCTGAAAGCGGTTTGTTCGGAGCTTCTGGCATGTCCATGGTGGTCGCCCCGGCCCGCAACGAGACTAATCGTATTGTTGGCGCTATTGGTGTAATAGGGCCAAAACGTATTAATTACGGGCGTATTATTCCGGTCGTTGATTATACTGCACGGTTTTTAGGTGAAATGCTTGGCTAAGTCGGTCAGTTTGCTACACGATAATATAAAGAACGCGCCAGAATATGATAATGGGTAAAAAGCCGGCATGACAAAAGATTCGTCTTCTGAAAAAAAGCTGACTGTGCGCAGTCCCCGTTTTCGTATCTGGCGCCGGGCCCTTGGCGCAGGCGCTGCAATTGTGCTTGTGGGCATGGCTGGCGGTGGCCTTGTCGTCTGGCATCAGTATGAGGAGCTGGTCTCCTCACTGCCAACAGTTGAAGGGCTGAAAAATTATCAGCCTGACGTGATGAGCCGCATCTATGCCTCAGATGATCGTATGATCGCTGAGCTGGCCAGTGAACGCCGTATTTTTGTGCCTTTCAGTGCTATTCCTGAACGTGTCAGTAATGCGTTTCTGGCTGCTGAGGATCAGAAATTCTGGACCCATAAAGGCGTTGACCCCCTGGCGATTATCCGTGCTGGTCTGACCGATCTTACGCGCGATAAAGGGCGCAGACCGATCGGGGCTTCTACGATTACGCAGCAGGTGGCACGTATTATGCTGCTGGGTACACAGTCTCTTTCTATGAAGCGTAAGGCGAAAGAGGCATTTCTGGCCCTGCGGGTTGAAGGGGTGCTGTCGAAAGAGAAAATTCTCGAAATTTATCTTAATGAAATTTACCTGGGCAGCGGGGCGTACGGTATTGCTGCTGCGGCACAGACTTATTTTAATAAGCCGCTTGATCAGCTTGATGATGCTGAAGCGGCTTTTCTTGCAGCACTGCCAAAATCACCAACAAATTACAACCCGGTCCGCTACCCTGAGGCTGCTCTTGGACGGCGTAACTGGGTTTTGTCACGTATGGTTGAAACCGGAGCCATTACAGCTGAGGCAGCCAAAGCTGCTCAGGCTGAACCTCTTATTCCTCATACGTTTGTGCGTCCTGGTCCGGCTCCGGGGTCTGAATGGTTTGCTGAAGAGGTCAGGCGCGAGCTGATCGGGCGCTATGGCCAGGAGACGACCATGCAGGGCGGGCTGGAAGTACATACCAGCCTTGATCCGGCCTTGCAGCTTTATGAGCAGAACGTGCTCAGGCAGGGGCTGATGGCTTATGACAGATCGCACGGCGGCTGGCGCGGTCCGGTTATGCATATTGCTGATATTGGTGCGGACACGCAGGAGGCAGAGTGGGTAAAAGCCCTTGGTAGCGTGGCTGCTCCTCCGGGTATGCTGGAGCAGTGGCGCTCTGGCATTGTGCTTGACCCGCTTAAAGGGCGTATTGGCTGGCTTGAGGGCTCAGTTGTGCGTCGTAATGCAGAAGAGGGCGTGCGTGTTTCTCAGACTGGTATCCTCCCGGCACGTGATCTGATCTGGGCCAGGCGCTCTCATCCTCTTCGGGCAGGCGATATCGTGATGGTTGAGCCTCAGGCCGGAGGGAAGAGCGTTGCGCTGATGCAGATTCCCCAGGTTGAGGGTGCGATTGTCACCATGAACTCACGCACCGGCCGCGTGATGTCACTGGTAGGGGGCTGGTCGTTTCGTATGTCGCAGTTTAACCGTGCCACACAGGCGCTGCGTCAGCCAGGCTCTTCCTTTAAGCCCTTTGTTTATCTTGTCGCAATGCAGCAGAATATCTCTCCTTCGCAGGTGTTTGATGATGCGCCTGTGACATATGGAGCCTGGCACCCAAGTAACTATGAGAAGGATTTCTGGGGGCCTACCTCGCTGCATGATGCGCTCAGAGAATCCCGTAATCTTGTGACTATCCGCCTGGCTGCGCATATCGGCATTAAAAACGTAGCTGCTATGGCTGAGGATATTGGCCTGGTACAGTCTATGCCTCATGTTTTGCCGGCGGCTCTGGGTGCGGTAGAAACAACTGTGTTGAGGGAGGCGGCTGCATACGCAACGCTTGCTGCCGGTGGCGCCAGGGTAACCCCGACATTAATAGATGACGTGCAGGACCGGGATGGAAAAGTGCTCTGGCACCCTGAGCAGCTGTCTCTTGTAACTGCCCCGGCCCGTGATGCGCACCTTGCTAAAGAGGGGGACGCCCCCGTCACACCGGCTGCATCTGCTGGTCAGCCTGATGCTATTTTCCCAACAGGTATGGGTCCGCAGGATGTTGTGACACCGCTTGCCGCAGCGGATGAAGCAAAGCCTGGTGTTGATGATATGCCTGTTTTGCAGGACAACCGCGTTCATGTCGCGACAGACCAGAGCGCGTTTCAGGTCACGGCTATGCTGGAGGACGTGATCCGCCATGGTACCGGGTATTATGCAGGTAAGGGTATAGATTACCCCGTTGCAGGTAAGACGGGCACAAGTCAGGATTTTCATGATGCCTGGTTTGCTGGTTACTCCCCTGATATCGTTACGGTGGTATGGGTTGGCTTTGATACTCCGCGTTCTCTTGGGCGTAATGAGACCGGCGGTGTGCTTGCTGCGCCAATGTGGAACAAAATTATGACGAAAGTCTTTGAGGGATATCCCAAACTCGATTTTCGTGTGCCGGAGGGTATCACCCTTGTTCAATACAATGCCGGGCGCAGTGTCGGGATAGACGGCTTTAAAGCCGGACAGATTCCAGGCGTCAGTGTCAGCCTTTCAGATAATGGTGCCTCTCAGGAGCTGACAGCCGCTGATACCGGTGCTGAGAACATGCCTGCGTCTGAAAGTGACATGGGTGCCGGTCCCGGCACGGGTGATATTTCAGGCACCGGTGCTGCACCGGGTGGGCCAGCAAGAACTGAGCCGTCACAGCCTTCGGGGGGTGACATTGGTATGGGTGGCCTTTATTGAGGTCTGAACAAGATCTGAATTTTTTTGAGTAACCAGGAGAACAGGTTCGATGTCGAGCGAGACAGATGCCCTTAACGACCAGATAAAGCAGTCAGTGGCACTGCTGAGGAGGCATCTTTAACTGGGATGTCGCTGAAGCCAGACTGGCAGAACTGAACAACCAGGCAGAAGACCCTGAATTATGGAATAACCCTGAAAAAGCACAGGAGCTTATGCGTGAGCGTACGCTGCTGGCCGGACAGATTGAAGGGGTTCTGGCCCTTGAACAGGGTGTGCAGGATGTCTGTGAGCTTGTTGAGCTTGCTGAAGCGGAAGGCGATGCCGACGTGGTGCAGGAAGCTGTTGCAACGCTCAGGGAATATGCTGAAGAAGTCAGCCGGCGCGAGACTGAAAGTCTGCTCTCGGGTGAAGCTGACAGTAATGACTGCTATCTTGAGGTTAATGCCGGGGCAGGTGGCACAGAGGCGCAGGACTGGGCCGAAATGCTGCTGCGTATGTATACCCGCTGGGCTGAGGCTCACGGTTATAAAGTGACCATGATGGAAAGTTCGGAGGGCGAGCAGGCCGGGCTGAAGTCTGTTACTATTCTGGTATCTGGTCCTAATGCGTATGGATGGCTGAAAACCGAAGCCGGGGTACATCGTCTGGTGCGTATCTCGCCTTTCGATTCAGCCGCACGCAGGCAGACCTCGTTTGCTTCAGTATGGGTCTATCCCGTAATTGATGATTCGATTGAGATCGAAGTGAATGATTCGGAACTGAGAGTAGATACTTTCCGCGCATCAGGAGCTGGTGGGCAGCACGTTAACAAAACTGATTCTGCTATCCGAATCACGCATATTCCGACAGGCATTGTAGTTGCATGTCAGACTGACCGTTCTCAGCACCGCAACCGTGCAACCGCCATGCAGATGTTGCGTGCGCGTTTGTATGAGGCTGAACTGCAAAAGCGCGAGGCTGCCGCCGCCGCGACTGAGGCTGCCAAAACTGATATTGGCTGGGGGCACCAGATTCGTTCTTATGTTCTTGCACCATATCAGATGGTTAAAGATCTGCGAACGAACGTTGAAAGCAGCAATCCCGGAGCTGTTCTCGACGGGGATCTTGATAGTTTTATGGCGGCTGCTCTTGCTGCAAGAGTTGGCGCAACGCGTTCAGAGGCAAGCGCTGTCGCACGTTAATATCAGATAAGAAGTTTTTATGACAAAGCAGGCTGGCGTCGCACAGCCTGCTTTATTTTTACCTGAAAATGTGGTGTTTTGAGGACGAAAATACGATTTTGTTTCGTATCATTACGATAGTGAATAAAATTTATGAAGAATTGTTCTGAGGGTGAATTGAGAAAATTTATTATTTTTTCAGAAAAAAATTGATGATGTGTATTTTTTTTGCTTATGAGGGTTTTTTTTAGACAAGATCATTCTTGACATAATGCCCCGCAGATAGGCCAATTGGAGGCAGGGAGCGGGTAGCTCATAATGCTGTCTGATCGTCCTGGTGCTGATGTGCTGCGTAACGGGTTATGACCCGACGGAAGAGATTTCGTCAGAGAGTAAGGATGCGACCAGTATCTGATGGCTGGCGTGGAAGAAGGAGGATACAGAAACATGCAAGACCTCGCACAACAGCAACATAAACCGGTGTCGCGTGCCATCGGAGCAGGAGCTGTTGTCGGTGTTATAGCCCTGATTATTACCGTCTTACTGCATATTTTTGCAGTGACAGGGCTGATCTGGGGAATGGGGGCAACAACAAGTGTGCCTGTGCCAAAGCCTCCTGTGAAAACCAGGATTGTGGAACCACCGCCACCACCGCCACCACCGCCACCGCCACCGCCACCGCCGCCGGTTATGACTGTGCCGCCGCCGCCGTTCATACCGCCGCCGAAGATTGAGGTGCCACCGCCACCTAAGCCACCGATCCGGCATGTCTCGCGTACGCCGCCAAAGGAGCCGTCTCCGCCACAGACTGTTACGACACCTGTGCCACCGGTCACCGAGGCTGCATCGAATACACCACCTTCTGACTCTCCGGATACAACGGCAGGGACATCACCGCTCAATAATGCGCGGCCTGTTTACCCGCCTGAGATGGAAGAGGAAAACATTGAAGGGCGTGTGACTGTTGTCTGTGATGTGGAAACAACCGGCATGACCAGCAACTGTTCGGTCAAATCGGTCCAGGGAGGCGATGCTTTTTCTCAGGCTGCACTCGATTACGTTCATAAGGCGCGTTATCGCCCGGCAACGAAGAACGGTGTGCCTGTCAAAGAGCTCCGTAAGGTCTACGTTATCAAATTCAGACTGGACGATTAAAGTCCGGTCGCTGTCATTGCTTTCGGGAAAATAACTACCTGATACCCACGCACCAGAAGCCTGGGTATCAGTTTGTAACACGAAGAAGGATTTTAGTTTTCATGATCAGACTGTCTCGTTTTCCGGTGTCAGGTCTTGTGGTTCCGGCTCTGGCTGTCATGCTGGCAACGACTGCTCCGGTTCTGGCGCAGGATGCATCAGCACCTGCCCCTGCAGCCCCGGCTGTTTCTGATCCTGCATCAGCACCTGCTCCGGCACCTGCTGATGGTACGGCACCTGCTCCTGCCACTGCCCCTGATGCTTCTGCCGCTGCTCCGGCTGCAGGCGATGCACAGGTTTCTCCGAGTGTAGCTCCTGACGCCGCGGCCCCTGCACCTGCACCTGCACCTGAAACCAAAGAAGAAGCTAACCCCTATGGTCTGGGTGCTTTGTGGTCAAACGGTGACGTGATTGCACGTGGTGTGCTGCTGATCATGCTGGTGATGTCACTGGGTACATGGTACATCATGATCGTGAAGTTCATTGAGCAGGCACGTCTGTTCAGCGCTGCAAAACAGGCAACAGAGAACTTCTGGACCAAAACGTCTATCCAGGAAGGAGCCAGCGCGCTTCAGCCTAAGTCTCCGTTCCGCTATATTGCAGAAACCGGTATCTCAGCTGCTGAGCACCATGAAGGCACCATGCAGGAGACTATTGACCTGAATAGCTGGACTTCTGTTTCTCTTCAGCGCTCAGTCAACAACATTCAGAACAACCTGCAGAAAGGCCTCGCCTTCCTTGGTACAGTGGGTTCAACCTCACCGTTCATTGGTCTGTTTGGTACTGTTTGGGGTATTTACCATGCGCTGACAGCTATCGGTATTGCTGGTCAGGCTTCTATCGATAAAGTTGCCGGCCCTGTTGGTGAATCCCTTATTATGACAGCAATTGGTCTGGCTACAGCTGTTCCTGCTGTTCTGGGTTACAACCTGCTGGTACGTCGTAACAAAGGTGCAATGGATAAAGTTCGTGATTTTGCTGCTGATCTGCAGTCCATTCTGATTGGTGGTGTTCGTCATGGTAATGCACCTAAAATCGTAGTGCGCGCTGACGATTCACAGACCACAATTACGACTTCAGAACGGGTAGGCTGATATGGGTATGTCTGTCGGAGACGGCGGGGGAGAGGATGAGGTCGTTTCGGCCATCAACACCACTCCACTCGTTGACGTCATGCTGGTGTTGCTGATCATCTTTCTGATCACAATTCCGGTTGCAACACACACGGTGAAACTTAACCTGCCGAAGGATATGAACCAGCCGACGCAGACCAAAAATGGTAACGTTGTGCTTGCAGTGACTGAAAACGGACAGGCATACTGGGACCAGACGCTCCTCAAGGGGCGTGCTGACCTGATGGCTCATCTGGATAAAGTTGCCCGCATGCAGCCCCAGCCTCAGATACAGATCAGAGGTGATGTAAAGGCCCGTTATGAGGCCGTGGGCAAGCTGGTTGAATCCTGTCAGGAGGCCGGTATCTCGCATATCGACTTCATTACAGAAAAACCAAAAGACGGCTAAACTGAAGTCAGGTTTTGCTTTTGCCATTATGGCAGGAGCAAAACCGTCTTCTTTCTGCTTTTTCAGTCTGATTATGACGCGTTGTCAGACTGAAAAAACAGAGCATTGGTGAGAAAGTAACAGCTTATGGGCATGAATCTCGGATCAGACAGCACGACTGAAGACGAAGGCATTGTTGATATCAACACCACCCCGTTGATTGACGTGATGCTCGTTTTGCTGATTATGCTTATTATTACAATTCCGTTGCAGACACAGGCTGTGTCGATTGACCTGCCTCAGGGGAATCCGCCGCCTCCGACGCATGAGGTTCCTGTCGCGACAATTGCGGTTGATTTTGACAACAGCATCACATGGAATGGTGCGCCCATTACCAGTGAAGATGACCTGCAGGCGCATCTGCGTGAGGTCGCGGCTGTGCCGGAGGATGACCAGGCCGAAACACATCTGCAGGCTAACCGTCTCGCAGACTACAAAACGGTCATCCATATCATGGCTGATGCTCAGCGCCTCGGGGTCAGGAAAATTGGTATTGTAGGCCTCGAGCAATTCACAGAAGGACAGTAATCTATGTCGTCTCATCTTTTACGCATCACGCTGGCTGCCTGTGTGGCTTTTTCAGTTGCACAGCCGGTTGCCCATGCGGCGGAAACGACTCTTTCTGCCGGGGTGGCCACAGCTTTGCAGCAGGCACAAACGGCTCTTGCCGGTCATAAATATGACCAGGCGATGAGTGCGGTTAATAAAGCTGATGCCATAAAGGGAAATTCAGAGTACGACACTTACGTCATTGCTCAGATGCGGGCCGCAGTTGCATCGCAGACAGGTAATCTGGCCGCGGCAACCGCAGCCTATGACAAGCTGATTGCGTCACCCCGTACGACAAAAGCTGCTAAAGAGCAGATGCTGATGTCTGAAGCGACAATGGCCTATAAAGCAGGTAACTATCCTGCAACTATTCAGGCTATTCAGCGTTATCAGCATGATTATGGCAATTCGCCAGTTCTCGATACACTGCTCGCTCAGTCATATTATCTGCAAAAAGATTATCAGGGTACAGTTAACCTGCTGACTCCCCGGATCGCTGCTGAGATTAAGAGCAAAAAAGTACCAGCTGAAGCCCAGCTGCAAATGCTGGCCGCCAGTGCGACAGCTCTGAAGCAGGATACTATCAGCACACATGCTTATGTTCTGCTGGCTACCTATTACCCTAAAAAGGAATACTGGGACCTTCTGCTGCATGGTCTGATTGTAAACCCAAAAATTCCGCAGGCTCTCCAGCTTGACGTTTACAGAATTCGCCTCGCTGCCGGTAACATTACCCAGGCCCGCGATTTTATGGAAATGACAGAGATCGCTGTGCAGAAAGGTATGCCTCAGCTGGCTCTTGATCTGATGAATCAGGGTTACAGCGCAGGTATTCTGGGCCAGGGTGCTGAAGCCAGCCGTCAGGCGCGCCTGAAAGCTCTGGTTGAAAAAGATATCGCTGCAAAAAAAGCATCAATCGCAGCTGACGAGGCTACGGCTCTCAAAGCAAAAACAGGCGATGCTTTGCTGACAGTAGGTTATAATTATGTGTCCTTTGGTGATGCCAGCAAAGGCCTTGACCTGATGCAGCAGGCAATTGCTAAGGGTGTGAGCAATGTTAATCTTGCTCGCCTGCAGTTAGGTCTTGCACAGCTACAGGCTGGTCAGAAAGATCAGGCTATCGAGACTCTTAACACAGTTGAAGGTGACGATGGCACGCATGACATCGCTCAGTTGTGGATCCTGAAGTTAAAATCTGCTGCTATTCACCAGGCTAGCAAAAAATAAAGCGTATTATCCCCTGCCTGTGTCCGTTTATTACCGAGACGCAGGCAGGGTGACCTGGTTTGACCCCTGAAAATTTATTATTTGCTGTAGCGATGCAAAATATTTTGCAGCGTAATGCGTTGCTGCATGCACAACGTCTTAGACTTTTGCCGTTTATCGACAGACCTCAGAGAGGAGATCAGGCCGGAGCCTGACCTTTCTCACGGGTGTTTTGATTTGTGGCGGGTTCTGTTGTGTGTTCTTTCCAGCCACCGCCGAGTGTGCGGTAAACCGTGACCAGGTTTTGATAATTAGCAACATTCACGGTGATCTGTGACTGACGCGCCTGCAGATACGAGCGTTGTGAAACAAGCGTTGTCAGGTAAGAATCTGTCCCTGCATTGAAGCGTTTCTGTGCAAGAGAAAATGCATCAGCCGAGGCACTGACCAGGGCATTCATCTGCTTTTGCTCGTCAAGATATGCTTCACGGGCAGCCAGTGCATCTGCGACCTCTCTGAACGCTGTCTGCACAGTTTTTTCGTATGTGGCTATCTGCGTGTTGCGTCGGGCTTTCGATGTTTTCAGGTTGCCGCTGTTAATGCCCCACGTCCACAGAGGGATCTGAATCTGGGGGTTAAGGCCCCAGGTTGTGGCAGCTGAGGTAAAGAGTTTATTGAACTGAAGGCTCGAAATACCATCATTAGCTGTCAGTGTGATGCGGGGAAAGAATGCTGCTCTTGCTGCCCCGATATTTGCCTGAGCTGCCAGAAGGTTGTGCTCGGCAGCGACGATATCAGGTCTGCGCTCAAGCAGGTCTGATGGCAACCCGGCAGGCAGGTCAGCCAGCAATGTCTGCTGACCCAGCGGGCGGGGAGCGGGCAGGTCAGCGGGTAATGGGGCGCCAATCAGCAGAGCAATCAGGTTTTCATCCTGAGCGAGCTTACGCTGGGTATCAGCCTTAAGGGCGGCGCTCTGGCTGACCTGTGTTTCAGCCTGTCGTACGGTCAGTAAATCTGCCTCACCATTGCGGTATTTAGCCTGTGTGAGTCGCAGGGTGTCCTGCTGGCTGGCAAGAGTGCTATTGGCCAGATCAAGGGTTTCTTTATCTCCAAGCCAGGTGATGTAGGCGATAGCAACCTGTGAGACAACGCTTATGAGCATGCCCTGCAGAGAGGACTGTTTAGCCAGTGCATTTTCAGCGGCCTGGCGTGACAGGCTGCGAATACGTCCGAAAAAGTCAATTTCGTAAGACGAAAAGCCAATGCCACCCTGGTAGTATTTAAAAACCCGGCCATCACCAAAGGCTGCGTTATTGCTTTTTCCGGCATCCAGTCCTGGTGCAAAGGTCAGACCAGCGGCATCAGAAGGGGCCTGATACATTGGCCCGCCGGTAGCAGAAATTGTCGGAAAAAGGCCAGCATGCTGCGTATCATAAAGCCCCTGAGCTTCGCTGATATTTGCAGCCGCTTCACGCAGGTCGCGGTTTTCGCGCAGGGCAATGGTAATCAGGGCCTGCAGGCGCGGGTCAACAAAAAAATCTTTCCAGCCTATGTCGGTAGCAGCCTGCTGCAGGCGTGGGTTACCCGTGTTCTGGTAAGCAGGCCACGAGGTCGCCAGCGGCGGAGCAGGGCGCTTATATTTAGGGATCATGGTGCACCCCGAAAGCATCCCCCCTGCCATAGCAAGGGAGAGTGCCTGCAGGCGCAGGGGGGTGAACGAGGAGAGTAAAGTCGGCATATGTTTAGTGCCCCCCATGAGAAGGCTGTGAATCCTGGGTATGCTCCTGCTTTTCACTCAGGCGTTTTACCCGGAAAAGACGCAGAACAGCCACGAAGAAAACAGGAACAAAATAGACAGCCAGTAATGTCGCTGTTGACATCCCACCCACCACGGCTGTGCCAATGGCCAGACGAGAGGCCGAACCAGCACCGGTTGCAATGGCCAGCGGGAAAACACCGACAACAAAGGCGATAGAAGTCATCAGGATAGGACGCAGACGCTCACGTGCCGCGGTGTTTACTGCTTCTTCCAGGGTTTCACCTTTTTCAAAGGCAGCCTTAGCAAATTCGACAATCAGAATGGCATTTTTAACAGCCAGCCCGACTGTGGTCAGAAGCCCGACCTGGAAGTAAACGTCGTTATCCATGCCGCGGAACAGGGTTGCGGCAATAGCACCCAGAACACCCAGAGGCACAACCAGAATAACAGCAAACGGAATAGCCCAGCTTTCATACAATGCTGCAAGGCAGAGCAGAATGATAATGCCTGCCAGCGCATATAGCGGCCCGGTTGAAGAGCCGGAGGCCAGCTGCTCAAATGAAAGGCCGGTCCACTCATAGCCGATTCCTTTAGGCAGCTTTTTCATGATGTCGAGCATCGCAGCGATTGAATCACCTGAGCTGTAGCCTGGTGCAGGCTGGCCAAGTATTTCGTATGAGTTGAAACCGTTATAGTTTTCAACTTTTTGCGGGCCGACAATCCAGTTAGCTGAGATAAAGGCATTCAGCGGTGTCATTGTGTCGTTGACATTGACGACCACACTGCTGGCGTTATTGCTGCCAGCTGAGGTGCTGTTGCCGTTATGAACATACCATTTGTTCAGATCATATGGCAGCATACGGGCATCAGGAATACCCTGAATATAAACCTGCTTTACGCGGTCATTGCGCAGAAACTGGTTTACATAGATCGAGCCCAGTGCCCCCTGAATGGTGTTGTTGATACTGGCGATTGTAATGCCAAGGGCATTAGCTTTTTCGCGGTCAATATTGAGGTTGTACTGAGATGCATCTTCCATACCGTTCGGGCGAACAGCTGCCAGACGCTTGTCCTGTGCGGCCATGCCCAGAACCATGTTACGTGCAGCAAGCAGTTTCTCATGTCCAAGGTGGCCGCGGTCTTCAAGCTCAAGGTCAAAGCCGGTAGCGTTACCCAGTTCCAGTACAGCAGGAGGGTTAACAGCGAAGATCTGGGCCTTAGGATTGGTCCAGAAATGATTCATGATGCGGTTTGCAATAGCCGTTGAGGTTTCCTGGGGTTTTGTACGCAAATCCCAGTCTTTCAGACGGATAAAGAATGCCCCGGCACTTTGCCCCTGACCTGCAAAGTTAAAGCCATTCACAGCATAGACTGATTCAACCAGGTTTCCCTCGGTTTTAAGAATATAATCTGTGACTTCATGGTTGATACGGGTGGTTTCTTCCATAGGGGTGTTAACAGGCATTGTAATCTGCCCGAACACCAGCCCCTGATCTTCATCAGGAAGGAAGCCGCCAGGCAACTTTGAAAAGAGAAAGATAACGCAGCCCGTGACGAGGAAGAGCCCGAGAAATGACAGGGCCAGATGCCGGACCAGAAAATTGACACCATGAAGGTACCCACGGGTCATCTTTTCAAAGTTACGGTTAAACCATCCGGCAAGACCGGTCGTTTTTTCATGAGAGCCAGCTTTGAGCATAGTTGCGCACAAGGCCGGCGTTAACACCATAGCGACCAGTACTGAAAGCCACATGGCAGAAACAATGGTGATTGAGAACTGCCGGTAAATGACACCGACAGAGCCAGAGAAGGCTGCCATGGGCAGAAAGACTGCTGTCAGGACCAGAACGATACCAACAAGAGCGCCTGAGATTTCATCCATTGAAACTTTTGAGGCCTCAACGGGTGACAGTTTGCTCTCTGTCATCACACGTTCAACGTTTTCAACCACAACAATCGCGTCATCGACCAGCAGACCAACGGCCAGCACCATGGCCAGCATGGTCAGAGTGTTGATCGAGTAGCCCAGTATGTTCAGCAGGCCAAAAGTGCCCAGAAGAACAACCGGCACAGCGATTGTTGGTATCAGTGTCGCCCGGAAATTTTGCAGGAAGATCAGCATGACCAGAAAGACCAGGCCAATAGCTTCAAGCAGGGTAATGACGACTTCCTGGATCGAAAGAACAATGAAGGGCGCCGTATCGAGCGGATAAACAGTCTTCAGGCCTGGCGGGAAGAATTTTTCCAGTTCACTGATTTTCTCTTTAACCGCAGCTTCGGTGGAGAGCTGGTTTGAACCAGGTGCCAGCTTAAGAGCCATACCAGAGGCAGGATGGTTATTGTAGAAAGAGTCAGTGTTGTAGGTCTGAGGGCCCAGCTCAACAGTGGCGATGTCTTTGATGCGCACCTGTGAACCATCAGGCTGCACTTTCAGAAGAATCTTTTTAAACTGCTCAGGGTCTGTCAGACGGGTCGGGCCGATAATGGTGGCATCGAGCTGAATACCTTTGCGTGCCGGCAGGCCACCCAGCTCACCTGATGAGACCTGAAGGTTCTGGTTCTGAATGGCAGTTTGTACGTCTGTGACAGTCAGGCCGTAATTGAACAGCTTGTCAGGGTCCATCCAGATACGCATGGCGTATTCTGAGCCGAACAGCGTATGGTCACCCACACCTGTGATACGGCTGAGGGGATCTGAGATGTTAGAGGCCACGTAGTCGGCAATATCGCCGCCATTCATGCTGTTGTCAGTCGAGATGAAGCTGACCACCATCATGAAGTTTTTAACAGCTTTGGTGATGCTCAGCCCCTGAGCGGTAACTTCTGACGGCAGTTTTGGCTGCGCCAGCTGAAGTTTGTTTTGCACCTGCACCTGGGCAATATCAGGGCTTGTGCCCTGCTCAAAAGACAGGTCAATTTCCATCTGTCCGGAAGCATATGACTGTGCAGAAATATATTCCAGATGGTCAAGGCCGAACATCTGCTGAAGAATGGGGCGTACAACTGTGTTGTTTACCGTGTCAGCAGAGGCACCGGGGTAAGTGACCGAAATGGCTATCTGTGGCGGCGCAATGCTGGGATACTGCGCAATAGGCAGCCGGAAAAGCGACAGGCCACCAAGCAACATGATGATAAGGCTGATGACCCATGCAAAGACGGGTCGGTCAATAAAAAAACGAGCCAGGGACATGAGGTCAGTGTCCTCTGTTCAGGTTTTCTGTGGTTTCTGGCTGTGCTGAGGCAACCTCAGTCGGCTTAACGTGGCCGCCAGGTTTGATTTTTTGCAGGCCTGTTACCACAACGCGGTCTCCGTCCTGCAGACCGGCTGTTACAAGCCAGTTGTCACCAAGAGCCTGACTGGTCTGAATTTTGCGACGCTCAACCGTATCGTCCTGTTTGATAACCCAGACTTCAGGGTCACCATGTGAGTTATGGCTGACAGCTTTTTGCGGGACCAGAATGCTGTTGGGGTCTGTACCTTCTTCAAGCTGGGCATGAACATACATGCCCGGCAGGAGCAGCTTTTGTGGGTTAGGCATAATAGCACGGATGACAACAGAGGAGGTCGAGGTATTGACGTTAACCTCAGACAGCGCCATGCGCCCTTTAAATTCGTAAGCCGAATTATCCTCAAGGGTGAGAGAGACAGGCACCCGGCCATCGGGCTGACGTTTCAGGCGGCCTTCAGCCAGCTCGCGCTTCAGGCGCAGCAGTGTGATGGCCGGCATATTCACGTCAACATAAATCGGGTCAAGGCGCGTAATGGTTGCTGTGTCGTTGGTCTGATTGGCAGTAACCAGCGCACCAACAGTAATCAGCGTACGGCCGATACGCCCTGTAATGGGCGCATTCATTTTTGTGTAGTTCAGGTTGACCTGTGCGCTCTCAACCTGACCTTTTGCATTGAGAATACGCCCCATAGCTTCTTTTTCAGTGGCCAGAGCATCGTCATATTCCTGCCGGCTGACAGCGTGGTCTTTTACCAGGTTGCGGTAACGGTCAAGCTTGGCGCGGGCTGTGATTTCAGCTGCCTCTGCCTCTTCCAGGAGACCTTTTGCTGTGGTGTAGGCTGCCTGGTAGCGTGAGGGGTCGATCTGATAAAGCTGCTGGCCAGCAACAACGTCAGCCCCCTCAATAAACAGGCGTTTTTGTATAATGCCGGTTACCTGAGGGCGTACCTGTGCAATTTCAAAAGCATCAGTACGACCAGGCAGGCTGGTGGTCATGACCACCGACTGGGTATGCATGGTTACGTAATCAACGCGTTGTGGCGGCATTGCCCCTGACTGAGTGCTTTTACGTTCACATCCTGCCAGAGCAAGCAAAGCAACAGCAGAGGCCAGAAATGGGCGCAGGGGAGTATAGGGAGTCATCACTCTGGCGAATCCTGTCTTTAAAAAACAATATGTGCGCAGGAACCCCGTTGAACGGGGTCGGGGGATGGGGTGCTTTGCAGCTGGGGAAACGTTAATAAGGAATAAAATGAATATTCTACCGTTTCACGTTAGCGACGATATAGAATTTGTTCAGAATGTGTCAAGGGTATGGTTGTAAAATGTTATTATAACATATTGATATTTATATATATTTTAAATTTTTTACCGGGGTTTCCCCCGGCGTAAAATAGGTTACTGACCTATATTTCTTAATTTTTTACCCATCATCAGGTTTTTCTCAATCTGCTCCAGAGAGACATCATTCGTTTCAGGGACATAGAGCCAGGTCAGGAGCAGAAAAAGACCATTGAGCCCGGCCATCAGAGCAAAAGTACAGCCGCCGCCCAGCCCGTTAAGAATGCTGAGGAAAGACAGCCCGACGATCATGTTGGAGATCCAGTTGCTGAGTGTTGAAATGGTAATACCGAGGTCACGCCCCTTCATGGGCTGAATTTCAGAGCACAGCACCCACATGAGCGGCCCGGCGGACATAGCGTGTGCGCTGATAAAGATCATCACAAAGAATACGCACATTATGCTGGCGGTCTGGGTTTCCATGCCTGTTATATTCAGCCATGACAGGCCGGCCAGAGAGAAAACCATGGTGGCAAAGCCACAGTACAGAATAGGCTTACGGCCCCAGCGGTCTACAAGACCAATGGCTGCCAGCGTTGCAAGCACATTAACAAATCCGACAACAGCCGTGCACCACATCTGAGATTCGCCGACAAAGCCTGCCAGAGCAAAAATTTTGGGCGCATAGTACATAATGACGTTAATGCCGGCGAACTGCTGCATGGCCTGAAGCAACACACCCAGAGCAACTGAGCGACGAAAGTTAGAGTTGCTTTTCAGCAGAGAAAAACCACCTTTTCTTGACGTCAGCTGTGCTTCAATTGAGCGGATTTCTGCGGCCGTATCATGTGAATCAGGGCGAAGGTCTTCTAACACGCTGTGTGCTTCTTTTTTACGCCCCTTCATCATCAGCCAGCGAGGGCTGTAGGGAAGAAAAAGAACGCCGATGACAAATAAAACGCCCGGTATAACAATAACACCAAACATCCATCGCCACTGCGCATGATAAGCGAATAATGTATCACTGATAAAAGCGACCAGAATACCAACCGTGATCATCAGCTGGTACGTGGCGATCATGGCGCCGCGTGTTTCTTTACTGGCAATTTCTGAGAGATAGAGGGGAGAGGTAAAAGCTGCAATGCCGATGGCAAGCCCCATGAGTCCACGGTTTACAATCATGCTCATGACTGACCATGACACCGCGCATCCAAGAGAGCCGAATATGAAGATAATACCGGCGATAACAAGAGACCATTTGCGGCCTGTAATACGGGCCAGCCACCCTGCCAGAATAGCCCCGATAGCCGCACCGGCCATCATGCCACTGACAATCCATTCCTGCTGCATGGTCGAGGCATGAAATTCGCGTGAGACGAAATCAAGCGCTCCTGATATCACACCGATATCCAGCCCGGACATAAGCCCGGCTGTTGCCGCCAGTATGCCAATGACAGCACTTTTTACGGTAAAAGAGGACTCTGAAGAATCAGGGGACGTTTCTGGCATATTACAAGATTTTCCGTGCAGCATTATTATTCTTTATCAGACTATGCCGTGAGGTAGATCGCTGGCCCTTAAGGTGGGGTGTTATCTTATTTCTTACCACGGCAGTCGGGGGTTTTTATCACATCGGTGTGATAAAAGGGATATATTTTTCTCTGGTTTTAGCAGCCGTTAAAGATTGCTTACTCTCAGTGAGTAATCTGTTTACAGATATACAGGTCTTCTTGTGTGGCAGGGGACCGGCCTGGTTTTTAGTCAGGCTCGCTTTCTCCAAAGCGGGAATCACGATGCACCCATGTTGAGAGTAGCAGGCCAAAACCCATCATAACGTTGAGCATTGCTGAACCACCGTAAGACACAAGAGGCAGGGGAACACCACCAACAGGGATCGCTCCCATGACCATTGAGAGGTTGACCAGGCAATAGAGAAAGAAGTTGACGCTGATCCCCAGTGCGACAAGGCGGCCAAAGCGGTTGCGACTGCGTATGGCCATGAGCATACCGCCAAGGATAATGATAAGCAGCAGGCTGATAACTGTTAATGCACCGGCATAACCCCATTCTTCCGCGATCATGGTGAAGATGAAGTCAGTCTGTTTTTCAGGCAGAAAGTTAAGCTGCCCCTGAGAGCCTTTGAGGTAACCCTGTCCCCACATGCCGCCTGATCCCAGCGCAATTTTTGACTGGATAATATTATAACCTGCCCCAAGGGGGTCGCTTTCGGGGTTAAGAAAGGTGGTAATCCGGGCGCGCTGATAGTCATGCAGGTGACTGTAGGCAACTTTAATCAGATAAGGGACGGGGAGTATAAGCAACACAATCTGCCATAGCCTCATGCCCGCAGCGAAGAAAAGAGCTGCCCCGATACCACCAATAATTGTTGCTGTGCCGAGGTTGGGCTCTTTAAGTACCAGCACAACAGGCAGCAGAACAATAAAGGCCGGGGGCAGCAGCCAGAGTGGGTTGCCCATCTGCCTGTGGTTCAGACGATGGAACCATGCAGCCAGAACAAGCACCAGAGCTATTTTTGCATATTCAGAGGGCTGAACCTGTACGCCGCCAATAATAAGCCAGCGTTCAGCCCCCTTGCCAACATGTCCCATGTGCAAAACAGCTGCCAGCAGAGCAACAGAAAAAATATAAAGAGGCCACGCGGCGCGTATCAGCACTTTGGGTGGCAGCATGGCAATGGTGATCATCATCACCAATCCCACAGCAAAACGTGCGGCCTGAGGTGCTGCAAACGGGTAAGGGGCTCCGCCGGCAGCAGAGTAAAGTGTGATATATCCTGCAGCAGCAAGTGTGCAGATCAGCAGAACGTAAAGCCAGCTGATACGCCAGAGTTTGGATAAAAGCCGAAAGCTCGGTTCGGCGCGCAGCAGACGTTTGTGAAATTTCATAGTCTATTGTGTGTCTGATGCGTCAGCAACACGCTCAGGTGGTGGTGTGATGTGGTTTGCCGGGTCGCGCAGAAGTGTGTCAGTCATGATATCGCGTGCCAGCGGGGCCGCGGCTTCTGCACCTGCGTTACCGTGCTCAATAACGACCGAGACTGCATATTGTGGATTATCGTAGGGTGCAAAGCAGATAAACAGGGCATGTGGCCTGTATTCCCACGGCAGATTGGCCGAGTTGAAGTGTCCGCTTTCACGCAGCGCCCGCGATACGCGTCTGACCTGAGCCGAGCCGGTTTTGCCGGCCATCATAACACCCGGAATAGTCAGTTTTGCTTTGGGGGCTGTGCCATGGGGTTCATTCACCACGGCAAACATGCCACTACGCAGCGCAGCCAGCCCGGCAGCGGGCATATCAAGTTCCGGCCAGTGTTCGGCCGTTGCCTGAGGGCCGGTTTCGTCATTCAGAGAGCGTACAAGGTGGGGTTGCACAGCCCGCCCTGTTGCCAGGCGCGAGGTATAGGTTGCCAGTTGCAGGGGGGTCACCTGCACAAATCCCTGGCCAATCCCACTGACAATGGTATCGCCGCCATTCCAGTGGTGGTGGTGTGCCTGTCGCCAGGTCGGGGTCGGGATGAGGCCGGTGCGGGTATGTGGCAGCTCAATATCAAGCGGAGTGCCTAAGCCGAAGCTGTGGGCGGTTTCTGCAATATGGTCCATGCCGATGCGGCGTGCCATCTCATAAAAATACACGTCGCAGGAAAATTTAAGGGCCTGGTGCAGGTCAAGTGACCCATGCCCCCATCGTGACCAGCAGTGAAAGCGCGTGCCGCCTACGTCCAGATGACCAGGGCAGAAGACCCGGTCGGAAGGAGAAATGAGACCAGCCTTCAGGCCTGCCATGGCAACCGCAGGCTTAAAAGTTGAGCCCGGAGGGTACACACCGGCAACTGCTTTATTGATCAGAGGGGTTCGTTCGTTGTTGATCCATTCAAGCCATTGTGTGTGACTGACACCACTATCGAAGAGTGAGGGGTCGAAAGAAGGTGTGCTGGCCATTGCCAGCACCTCACCATTGCGGCAATTCATGACAACGGCAGAGGCAGTCTGATCACCAATGCGACCAAGAACTGCATGCTGCAGCACGCTGTCGATTGTCAGGCCAATTTTCGTCCCTGATGTACCTTCAGCCCGGTTCAGCTCAGAGATAACCCTGCCGACTGAGTTAACCTCCATTTCGACAGAGCCTGCTGTGCCGCAGAGTGTTGTGTCCTGGCTTTGTTCAATACCAGCACGCCCGACACGCATACCAGGCAGAGCCAGCAGGGCTGACCGTGCGACATCGCGCTCGTTGGGGGGCGCAACATAGCCGATAATATGGGCCAGAGACTCACCTTCAGGGTAGACGCGCCGTGTGCCGACATCGATCAGAACACCAGGGAGCGAGGGCGCATTAAGCTCAATGCGGGCCATCTCATCCCATGAGAGAAAGTCTCGCAGCATAACCGGGACAAAACGACGTTTATGGCGCATTTCGCGCAAAATGCGGGCACGGTCATGCTCATCAAGTGGAATGATAGTTGAAAACCGCTCAATCGTGCCGTTCACATCTGTCGTTTCTTCGGGCAGCAGAAGGGCGCGCCAGTTTTCCTTATTACTGGCAAGCGCTACGTTATAGCGATCGACAATATGGCCTCGCGGTGGTGCCAGGTAGCGTTTGCTAACCCGGTTGCTTGCAGCCATGCGTGCATATTTATCGCCATTTTCAACCTGCAGGCCATAAAGTTTTCGGGCCAGAAGCCCCAGAGCGCCAGTTTGCAGGGCCATAATCAGCAAGGCCCTGCGCGTAAAAATACCGCGTGAGGGGTCTTTCTGAGTTTTGGCAGGCATAAGGCGCTTTATATCGCGCTTACGGCGTTTGAACCTCATGATGCACCATCTTTCTGCATCAGATATCTTCCCGGTCGTTGAACTTCTGGATAACCCAGGAGAACAGAACCGAGAGAGCAGGGTAGAAACCAACGCACAATGTCGCTTCGAATAAAGCCGGGGACAGTGTCAGGATGTGTAGTCTGAACAGGCAGGCAAAGCTCCATTGTAGCAGGCAGACACCGAGGGCAATAAAAGCGAATATAAGCCATGATAGCAGAAAAGGCAGGCGTGTAATGCCAAAACGTGAATAAAAAGCGACACTATGAACAAGTAAAAGGAGCAGCGCACTAACCCCCAGCGGGGTGAAATTGACAAAGTCCATAGAAAGGCCAAGTAAAAAAACCACCGGGCTCGTCATAGAAGAGGGGTGCCACGCTGACCAGAAAAAAACAGTTGTGATCATAAACGCAGGCAGAATTTCAGTAATGCCAGGCACAGGCAGAGGTGCCGCGCAGATAATAATGATGAAAAAGCAGAGAATACCTGGCAGCAATCGCCGTGCACCGTGGTCCAGCCTGCTCCAGATGGTCTGATGAGGCTGAATTTCTGCTTCCCAGGAGTTCCGGGAGGAATCGGGCTTCATGAGTGTATTATGCCCTTATCCCTGGTTAAAAAGCTTAGTAAACGGAGGCTCCTGAGTTTTATGCGACGGTGCCAGTGGTACGTGACCTGGTGCATCGGGAGCTTCAACCTGAGCCTGACCAAAATTAAAAATGCGTAGCAAAACAAGATGATCAAGCTTTGCGTAGGGTATAACGACAGGTCGTCCCGGCATAATATAATGGACTGTACCAACAGGCAGGCCTGCGGGAAAAGCACCAGCCTGGTCGCCTGTGACGACACGCTCTCCTTCCAGCGGGTGTATGTCCTGCGCATAATACATGAGTTTGGGCATAGGGGAGTTATCGCCTGCCATTATGGCAGGGGCATGGCTTGATTCAAGCAGTACCGGCAGGCGGCTTGAAATATCGGTAATCAGCAATACACGGGCTGAATGAGCGCCGGTTTCTGTTACACGCCCTGCCAGCCCGTTAGCTGCGAGAGCAATATTGCCTGCTTTTACACCACTGTCTGCTCCCGCAATCAGCAGGACAGCACGCGCATAAATACTGCCGCTATCTGCAACGACTCGTCCCGTGACAAAGGTTGGAGCGTCTTCGGGAATCCAGTGCAGGGCCGTTTTGAGTGAATCGTTTTCTCTGGTCAGAGAGACTGCGACATCATACCACCGGCGTAAATTCTCATTCTCTGTTCTGAGGCGGGTATTTTCCGAGGCGAGATGGCTGGCTTCATGTAAGGCCGATGTGACAGCAATGGCGCGCTCTTCCGCTGCGGTCACAACCGACCACACTGGGGCCAGAGCATCGGCCACACACATACGTACCTTCTCGCTTCTTTTGCGATCAGCCTGACCGGCAATTATAATACCGGCAGAAAGAAGAATGAGTGCGGGGAGCGTAAGCCTGTTCAGGGCCTGGCGGAGCTGAATGGAGACAGGAATCACGGTTATACAGCCCCACTGTATCGTAAAGTGCAGACACGCAGGAGGGGAAGTCTCCTCTGTCTCATGGTTTACGATACATCCTTTCTGTCACGCAGGCCGAAGAGAATAGTATTAATCGTCAGAGAATCTTGTTTCAACAGAACTCCCCGACGATACTATAGTAATTAGTACATCGATGTCAGCACATTCTGGAGGCGTTTCATTTCTTCCAGTGCGCGCCCGGTGCCCAGAGCAACACATGAGAGAGGGTCTTCGCCAACTGTGACAGGCAGACCGGTTGACAGACGCAGCACATCGCTCAGACGGTAAAGCAGAGCACCGCCCCCGGTCAGCACAATACCTTTGTCGACAATATCCGCTGCCAGTTCAGGAGGGGTGTTTTCAAGTGCTGTATTCACAGCATCAATGATCTGGCTGATCGGCTCCATCAGGCTTTCAGCAATCTGTGCCTGAGAGACCTGTACCTCGCGGGGGACGCCGTTAATCAGGTCACGCCCTTTGACATCAAGCCAGGGGCCCTGGTCATCCGGGTCGTCGGGCATCATGGCTGACCCCAGTTTTATTTTAATGCGCTCGGCAGAACTCTCACCAATAAGCAGATTATGTGTGCGCCGGATGTAGGAGATAATGGCGTCATCCATTTTGTCGCCACCAACGCGTACAGAGCGGGCATAAACGATGCCACCCAGCGAGATAACAGCAACCTCGGTTGTGCCGCCGCCAATATCGACAATCATGCTGCCTGAGGGCTCTGTCACAGGCAGGCCGGCCCCGATAGCTGCAGCCATAGGCTCTTCGATCAGGAATACACGGCGTGCACCAGCACTTTCGGCACTCTCCTGAATGGCGCGGCGCTCAACGGCTGTTGCTCCTGAGGGTACGCAAACGATAATCTGCGGGCTGGTAAAGGCCCGGCGATTATGCACTTTGCGAATGAAATGTTTGATCATTTCTTCAGCAACATCAAAGTCGGCGATAACACCGTCGCGCATCGGGCGAATAGCAGTAATATTGCCCGGTGTACGGCCAACCATCAGCTTTGCTTCTTCCCCGACCGCCAGGACCTGCTTTTTGCCTTTAATTTCGGTAATCGCAACGACTGACGGTTCATTAAGAACGATGCCGCGCCCTTTAACATAGACAAGAGTGTTAGCAGTACCCAGGTCAATTGCCATGTCAGCGGACATGAGACCTAGCAGACGAGATAACATCCAGGACTCCTGGTTTAAGGGCCGCACTATGTGATCGTAACAGCAGAGTAGTGAGGCCTTTTTCTCTGCATGGATCAGATTAATTCATATGAAGGAGGGATTACCTATGCAGCACCTGAGGCACAAGACCTTTTCGGCAAGAAACATTACGAAAAAACATTAACAATTGTTTTCTATACCGGGGGAGAGGGCTTCGCCCCCGGTATAATCAGCTCAGACTGTAAGTGCTTCTGGCTCCGTACGGTCACGTTTGATCAGTAATTTGTTCAGTGCATGAACGTAGGCCCGCACGGCAGAGACAACCGTGTCTGCATCAGCGCCCTGGCCATCAACCATTTTTCCGTCTTCTTCAAGTCTGACTGACGTACGGGCCTGAGCATCTGTTCCTTCAGTTACAGCAGCGACTGAGAACAGCGCCAGCCTGGCATCGTGTGGAAATGCAGCCTGAAGTGCATTAAACGCGGCATCAACCGGACCGTTGCCAATTGCCTGGCTTGTGATGACCTTGCCTTCAACATTAAGCGTCAGCTCAGCGTCAGAAGGCTGACCAGAGACAGAGGCAAGTTTCAGATGTTCAAAACGAATATGTGCATGGTCACGTACTTCGTCGTCTACCAGAGCGATGATGTCTTCATCGTAGACTGCTTTTTTTCGGTCTGCGAGGTCTTTAAAGCGTGAGAAAGCATCGTTCAGCTTGGCATCATCCAGGCCATCGTAACCCAGGCTTTTCAGCTTATCACGGAAGGCTGCACGCCCTGAGTGCTTGCCCATGACCAGTGATGAGCGGGTCCAGCCAACGCTTTCAGGGGTCATGATTTCATAGGTTGCGGCATTTTTCAGCACCCCATCCTGATGGATGCCGCTCTCATGAGCAAAGGCATTACGGCCAACAATGGCTTTATTCGGCTGCACGTCAAAGCTGGTAATGGTTGCCAGCATACGTGACACCTTCAGCAGGTCAGGTGTGTTGATGCCCGTTGTGAACGGGTACTGGTCGTTGCGGGTGCGCAATGCCATAACGATTTCTTCAAGAGCGGCATTGCCGGCACGTTCACCAATGCCATTAATAGTGCATTCGATCTGGCGTGCGCCACCTTCGACACTGGCCAGTGTGTTAGCAACGGCCAGGCCAAGGTCATTATGGTTATGAGCTGAGAAAATTACCTGATCAGCACCGGGTACGCGCTCACGCAGCATAGAAAAAATACGCAGCATGTCTTCCGGCGTAGCATAGCCTACGGTGTCGGGGATGTTGATAGTTGTGGCACCGGCTTTAATAGCAGCTTCAACACAGCGACACAGAAAGTCAGGGTCTGTGCGGGAGCCGTCTTCGGCTGACCATTCAACGTCGTCTGTCAGGTTACGGGCTGCTGTATTACCGGTGGTAATCAGCTCCAGAACAGTTTCCGGCTCCATCCGCAGTTTATATTTCATATGCAGCGGAGAGGTGGAGATAAAGTTGTGGATACGTTTGCGTTCAGCCTGAGCCAGTGCCTCACCTGCGGCGGCAATATCTTTTGCTCCACCTGTGCGGGCCAGGGCGCAGATGACAGACCCTTTCGTGTGTCGGGCGATCTGATTAACGGATTCGAAGTCCCCTTTTGAGGCGACCGGAAAGCCTGCTTCAATAACATCCACACCCAGTGTGGCCAGAGCTTCAGCCATACGCAGTTTTTCAGCCAGGTTCATTGAGAACCCGGGAGACTGCTCGCCATCACGCAGGGTGGTGTCGAAGATGATGACGCGGCTTGCGTCTATTTTGCCGAAAGAGGGGTGATCGAATGACATGAGAAATGTCCTTGTAAACGGATTCTGAGTTCGGAAAGCAGGCTACAGTTCACTATCCCCTAAGCGTGACGGCACGAGGCCGCTGTGACCGCTCAGGGGCAGATAAGTCGTAGGAGGAGGTCCGAAGTCAGAGTCGCGCGTTTCGCCTGCGCCATTATGGCACACCACATCAGGTCAGCGGCGAAAGGGACGGAATTCATGCGGGTGACCATATAGGCATGATGAGCCGAAGGCAACTCAGTTTCTGGCGCGAAATGATGTAAAAGCAGCGTGATTATATTGAAGTGAGAGTTATTCTTTACCCTGTTTAAGAGCTTTCTCTGTTCTGAACTGCCAGATTTTCTCGAATAACAGGTTCGTGCTTGTCGTGAAGGCATGGTTCATAGTGCTGTTTTTTACGTGCCATAAAGATGAGGTCATTTCCTCATTATGTCCGACAAGAAAGGGGCAGGTCGTGACGATTTTCAGGTCATCATGTGCTTCAAGGTAACGGTCAATCGTGTTGTGTCCGACATCAGGGTTTGTTTCATCCCACTCTGCGATCAGTGTCAGTGCATTGCGTGAATAGACATTGCACACCATGCCGACCATGCGGTTAAGCAGAACACATTGCCGTCCGTCTGCCTCAAACACTGAGGAGATGGTGGCGTCAGGGTGCAGGTCAGAGATGAAGGCCGAAAAGACATCCCACCTGCAATGCTCCTGGCGGATTTTCAGAGCAAAGCTGAGAATATCTTCGGGGTTCATCCCTTCTGTAAACTCAGCATCATCTTCAAAAATAAGAGCCTGTTCGACCCCGGCCTCAAGTAGTTTTTTGGCAAGGTATTTAAAGCTGCAGGCAGCCCCGACCCACCCCGGTGTGGCACGCAGACCAGGAAACACCAGCGCGGCAGAGGTTTTGCTTTTTAATAATTCATGGCGTTCAAAGGTTTCGGGCAGGCTGAGTGCAATAAGCTGAGTTTTTATTTCATGCTGCGCGCATTGATCATAGAGGGCTGAGAAATCTGTTGCTCCCAGAGCCATCATCAGGCGACAGAGAAAAAAGTGAAAATCACCTTCACTACCGGGTTCTGGCACATAAAATACTGAGGGGTAGGTAATGCCCTGCTGTGCAAGAGCTTCTATCTCCTGCTGTGATTCTGCCAGTACGGCCCGTGAGTCTTTTAACATTGCTACATAGTTCTCAGGCAGCGAACCTGGTGTAAATGCTGGCTGCACACATATCCGGCGGGTAGCGGGAGGAAGTTCCTCAAACTTTTGCGGGTCAATGACAAAGCAGAACTGTGCTGTGCAGATATCTGGCATGGAGCTGATAGTCTCAGCTTTAAAGCCAGCAGCCGTCAGAGCGGCACTAAGTGCGCGTGCCATGCCGGATGTATCATCCGGTCGGGAAAGAATGAGGATAGCGCCTGGAGTATATGCGCAATCTTTAACGGAGGGACGTGTTACCCCTGCCTTTTTTAACGG
Organism: Acetobacter sp. DsW_059; assembly: GCF_002153695.1. Classification (NCBI taxonomy): domain Bacteria; kingdom Pseudomonadati; phylum Pseudomonadota; class Alphaproteobacteria; order Acetobacterales; family Acetobacteraceae; genus Acetobacter; species Acetobacter sp. DsW_059. The sequence continues at coordinate 32,240 of NZ_JOPI01000023.1, read as the reverse complement.
AGTGCGGATGTCAGCAAAGCGGCCTGTCGCGAGAAGCTTTGCAAAGGTCAGCCCCTTATGTGCCAGTCGGGCTATTACTCTGAGTGGTGCTGTCAGCCGCCATGATGATGAGGCCTTCAGGCTCGCCAGTGCATGGCGTGAGGCCTCCGCCTGCTGGTGCAGGCTCTGAATTTCAGCCTGAAGATCGTTTATTCTCTTGTTATGTGAGGCTTCCTGCTGGTCGCAATGCCGGGAGATCTCTCTGACGCGAGTTCTGTAAAAAGAAAGATTTTGCCTGACTGTCAGAGCATTTTCAAGGAGAGAGGTCAGGTCAGACGTCTGCTTATCCAAGAGGAATGCTCCCTGCTTTTATGTGCTGTCTCTGTTCGATACACGATGGCCAGGTAGCAGGTAAATATGAGGGTGCTGGCCTGTGCCTTCTGGCTGTATCGGTCTGGCGAGGTGAGGCCCCCCTGAACGTTAGCCCGAGAGAGCCTGTCTGTCGCGCAGGCTATGCAGCACAAAGAGCATAACCCCGAGCAGAACTGCGGCAAAGGTCTGGTGCACAGCCCCGGCCCATACAGGCACCACCAGCAGCAATGTCGTCACGCCAAGGGCATATTGTATCAGCACAGCCCACCCCAGTAGCATCATACCATTATGGGTGCGACTCCCCACGCGAAATGCTTTGAGCCCGATGGCCAGGGTTGATAAAATTGTCAGTGCGGTCAGAGTTGCCAGCAGCCGGTGGTCAAACTGCACAGCTGCGGTGTTGGCAATCCAGTTCATCCACATCGGGCTTAATGCAGAATAGGTTGTGGGTATAAGGTGCCCCTCCATTAGTGGGAAGGTATTATAGGCAAAGCCTGCATGTGTACCTGCTGTAAAGCCACCGGCAATAATGGTCAGGCAAATCAGTCCCATCCCAAATTTCAGCATTACACTTGCCAGCCGTGCAGGAGCTGAGGGCTCAGCTGAAGTTTCAGCAGCAGGGGCAGGCCAGCGGACAGAAAATGCTGTCCAGAGAATAGCGACATATAAAATCAGAGCAGCACTCAGGTGCAGCACCAGCTTAACAGGTTCGACAGCTGTGCTGCCAGGGCGAAAGCCTGAGGCCACCATAACCCAGCCAATACCACCCTGAAGACCACCCAGAATGAAAAAGATAAAAAGCCTGATACCCAGAGCCCGGGTGATCATTTTTTTATAGATAAACAAGCTGAGTGGCAGAATGAGTACCAGGCCCATCAGGCGGCCCCAGAAACGGTGAATCCACTCAGCCCAGAAAATTTTCTGAAAACCAGCCAGACCAAATCCTTCATGCTGAAGATGATATTGGGGAATGGTCTGATAGAGTGCAAAAAGCCTCTCCCACTCGGCATGCGACAGAGGTGGAATAAAACCGCTGACAGGCTGCCAGTCCATAATTGACAGGCCCGAACCAGTCAGGCGGGTTATGCCGCCAATGGCTATCATCCCCAGAATCATAAAGCTCAGAACAAAGAGCCAGCCAGAAATTAACCGGCGATGATGGGGGGCCATATCGGCAGAACGGAGCGGAGAAGAGGACATGGCAGCCTTTGTGTCATCAGGATGATATCTGTTTGAAGGGTTTAAACCCTGCTTGCGGGTTCCTGCAAGAAAATGCTAGCGCCGGTGCATGACGTTTGTTTCGCCCACCTTCATGCAGTCCGTTACAAAAGTTCTGCGTCCCGTTATTATGCTTGGTTTGCTGGCGGCGGGCGCTGTGATGCTGCGCCATCTGCCAGGTTTTGATCATATCTTTAGCAGCACAGAGCTTTTGCGGCACGGATTCAGAGGGCGGTGCCTCTTTATATGTGGTGCAACCTTGTGGTGTGCGTTTGGTCTGCCCCGGCATATTGCTGGTTTTGCTGCAGGCCTGGCCTACGGGCCGGCCGAGGGTATCTGGCTGACAACTATAGCTTCGTGTGCCGGGTGTGCCGCTGGTTTTTACTGGTCACGCCTGGCAGCGCCTGGATGGGCGCGGGAAAAAATGGGGCAGTATTTTAGCCGCATTGATGTGCTTGTAAGGCAGGAGCCTTTTCTGAGTGTGCTTACTCTGCGCCTTTTGCCTGTAGGATCCTCATTGTTGCTGAATATTTTTGGTGGCGTCTCAGGTATGAGGTTTTTCCCTTTTCTGGGGGCGACAGCTCTTGGGGGGCTGCCTCAGAATCTGGTTGCTGTTTTACTTGGTGCTGGTGTTCGTTTTGATGCCGCATGGCAGGCTGTCGCCGGAGGCGGGTTATTCGTTTTGTCTGCTGTGCTAGGTGTATGGTTGTGGCGTGGCTCGCGTCTGGGCAGGCTGGTTTCACCTGAAAAAGAAGTCTTTCCTCGCGATGAGAGGCTATAATCAGGTGCTGACGGTTTGTTTTACTTAAAAAATATCAGGAAAGCATAGTGTAATGCTTTCAGTTGCCTTGTTTGTAATTGCAAATTTTTGTTAATTTCTGGAGTGCCGTATGGCTTCTGCTTCCACATCACAAAAAACGGCGACAGGTCATCCATTTGGTGAAAAAATACCTGGCTGGCTGGTGTTGCTGCTGGGGTTTCTGACGGCTGTTGGCCCGATTTCAACAGACATTTATCTGCCTGCTTTCCCCGCTATGCAGCAGACGTTGCACACAAGTGCAGGCAACGTGCAGCTTACACTCTCCATCTGGTTTGTCGGTCTTGCCATTGGGCAGCTCAGTGTTGGCCCGCTTTCTGACCGGTTTGGCCGCAGAGGTCCCCTGCTGATTGGTTGCTTTATTTATGCTCTGGCTTCGGCTGTCTGTGCGTTTGCAACTGATATTGTGACTTTTTCTGTTGCGCGTTTTGTCGCATCTGTCGGAGCTTCTGCCAGTCTGGTTATTCCAACCGCCTGCGTCAGAGATGTGGTGCCAGATCGTAATGCCGGAGCAAAAATGATGTCACGGCTGGTTATGGTCATGGGGGTTGTGCCTATTCTGGCTCCCATGCTGGGGGGGCTGGTTGTGGCGGTAACCTCCTGGCGGGTTATTTTCTGGGCTTCGGCCGCTTACGGTGCTTTTTCGGTTTTTTTCGTTCTTACTCTGCTGCCTGAAACACTTCCGCCAGTGCGTCGCAATACGCTGTCAGTCGAGACGCTGCTTGGGCGTTATGCCATGTTGCTGGGTAATCGTCCGTTTAGTTCACATGCATGGATTACCGGCTTTTCGACTTTTATGCAGTTCAGTTACCTGACTGCTGCCTCTTTTGTGTTCATTAAAATGTATGGCTTTACGCCATTGCAGTTTTCGATGCTTTTTGGCTTTTTCTCAGTGTTTATGATTGGTGCCTCACAGGTTAATGGTATGCTGGTCGGGCGCATTGATGCTGGCAAACTGTTAGGCATTGCAATTAAAATTGCGGTGGCTGGTGCGGCTCTTCTGGTTGCTGTCGTGATCTGGACCCAGTATTACGCATCCCCTCAGATACGGCCATATTCTGTGCTGTTTATTATCGGTGCTATGCTGCTGACCCTGGCACCAACCGGCATTATTTATCCTAATGCAATGATGGGAGCACTGGCTGACCATGCAGCTCTTGCCGGAGCAGCAACGGCGCTTGCAGGTACAATGCAGTATGTGCTGGGTGCTCTGGCTGGTGTTGTTCTGGGGCAGTTTTCTGCGGTTTCGGCTTTGCCAATGGCCTGCTGTATGCTGTTTGGCACCGTGGTTATGCTGGTGATTAGTTTTTTTCGGCCAGATGCACAGAAAGATCAGGTATAAGCAGAAATCTGTATCTCTGATGCATTTTATCTAACACATGATGGTATGACACCAATGAGAAAGAGCCGATAAATTATGGCGCGGCATCCGGCGAGACGAGCTCATATTCTGGCACTGATTGGTGCAGGTTTGTTAATTGTTACCTTTGGTACTATGAGTATCGAGCTTGGTAACGAGATGGCCCGCCGGGGGAATATTGACCGCCAGAGCACAACGGCGGGCAGTTATCTGCGCACGTTGCACCGTGCGACGAGCCGTGCGCGTATTTGCTATTATGCCTGGCTTGCCCGGAATAAGCCTGATGATGCCAGTTGCTACAGCAAAGCAATTGGTGAGCTCGAAAACGCTTTATCTGATTATAGCTCTTTCAGGTCGGTTCAGGAGCGTGTCGGCGCTAATCGTATTGAATCACTCAATATGGTAGGGCAAAATTTGCAGGCTATTGCGGCCTGGCCCTCAGGTGTTACAGAAATGCCTCAGGGGGGTGAGAGCCTTCTTTCCGCTCTTGATGAAAATCTGTCAGTTCTCAGTCGGGTCAGTACCCTTAATCAGGCAGGGCGTGTGGCAGATATGCTGCGTAACACGGGCTGGCAGCGGCGTTTGTTGCTGCTGGGTGTTCTGACTGGTGTGCTCAGTCTTATTGCTGCTGGGTGGGTTCTTGACCGTTCTTCACTTGTCGCAGCCAGGGCTGAGGCCTCATCACGTGACCTGGCACTTCGTCTGCGTGCAACGCTCGACAGCCTGAGCCTGGGCATGGCTGTGTTTGGTGCTGACGGGCGCCTGTGGCACTGGAACGAACAGCTGTCTCTGATCCTCGGGCTTAAGAAAGATTTTCTGAAGCTGGGGCTGCATTATGATGAGCTGAATGCTGTGCTGGTCGCCGGCAACATGTCTTTTCTTGAGCCTTTTGGCCATATTAAGCCCTTTCTCGACCGAGGTGAGGATGTTCCGCCCGTCCTTACAGAGTGTAAAGGCCCCGATGGTGCTGACCTTGAGGTGTGTCGTACGTTTTTTTTCGCGGCAGATGGTGCCGCATCGCGCCATGGTTTTGTGCTGACAATTGCAGATATCAGCCTGCGTCTGCGTAGTGAGCGTGCACTGGGTGAAGCGCAGAAACTGCGAGCCCTCGGGCAGCTCACAGCAGGCATTGCTCATGATTTTAAAAACCTTCTTACGGTTATTCTGGGTAATCTTGAACTGGTTACAGATTATGAAGGACCTGAAGATATTGCACGTCGTCAGGAGTATATTTTTGCAGCTACCCATGCCGCCCGTCGCTCAGAGGCACTGACCGGACAGTTATTAAGCTTTATGCGCCGGCAGACCACGAAGCCGGATTCCCTTATGTTTTCGGATTTGTTCTCTTTTCTTAACGGGTTGCTGGCCCGTGTTATCGGCTCTCATATCATGGTTGAATGTTGTGATGTGGCTGGTGTCTGGCCTGTCAGAGCTGATCCTGCCCAGCTTGAAAGTGCTGTGTTGAATCTGGCCATCAATGCGCGTGATGCCATGACAAAGGGCGGTAAGCTCAAAATCGAAGCCCGTAATGTCGTGTTTGCTATGAACACAGATCTGATGAGCTTGCCACTTGAGGAGGGTCGCCACCGACGGGTGGTGTCAGACCCGACGCCGCTGCCTGCCGGTAACTGGGTTCGTCTTGATGTGACAGACACAGGCAGCGGTATGACAGACGACGTGCTGCATCGTTTGTTTGAGCCGTTTTTTACTACCAAAGGGGAGGGAGCCGGGACTGGCCTGGGGATGCCAATGGTTCTGGCCTTTTCACAGCAGGTAAACGGTCGTGTGATGGTTGAGACCGGTACAGGCCATGGTACGGTTGTATCACTCTGGCTGCCTTGTGCTGCAACAACCTGTAAGCTTGAAGAGACAAAAGTTTTGGTTGCAGACACGGCGGTAAAAACTGAAGCCTGCCAGGCCCGTGTTCTTGTTGTTGAGGATGATGCCGCCATTCGTGATATCGTTGTCACAATTATGCAGATGGCAGGCCATGAAGTTCTTGAGGCCGAAGATGGTAAGCAGGCGATAGAAATTGCAACACAGCAGGAGAAGCTCGATCTGCTGATTACCGATATCCAGCTTCCGGCACCGTTTGATGGTCTTGCTCTGTCACAGGTTCTCTCCGGGCAGCATCCGGGGCTGGCTGTGGTGTATATGTCGGGTGAGCTGACATCTGAGAGCGCAAGTCTGCCAGGTGGTGTTGAGGGAGCCTCTTATCTGGCCAAACCTTTCAGACGAAAGGAACTGGTGCAGGCTGTTGCAACAGCTCTGAATAAAAACTAACAGCTTTGACTGGGTTTCTCTTGCCTGATGACCATGTGGCGGGGTAGAGCCTGTGCCGGCTTGGCCTGCCCGCAATTGCGATGGCGGGATGACAGGGCGGATGTGAGGTGCACCCGTTTTTATGTCTGCAGCTCAGAAGACACCAGGAAGGGACAGAGAAGTCATGACAAACCGCGAAGAGATCGATCTTAAGCGTTATATTCGCAATATTCCGGACTTTCCTAAGCCAGGCATTCTGTTTTACGATATTTCGACTCTTCTGCGTGATGCTGATGCCTGGCAGATTGCTATGGCACGTGTGGCACGGCAGGTTGCACCATGGCAGCCTGATATGCTCGCAGCGGTTGAATCGCGCGGGTTTCTGACCGCGGCTCCTCTGGCCGACCGTCTTGGCTGTGGCCTGCTCATGATGCGCAAGCCAGGTAAACTGCCAGGTGAGACAATTTCTCATACGTATGATCTGGAATATGGCAGTGATACGCTCCAGATTCAGGCTGATGCAATTAAGCCTGGTCAGCGGGTGGTTGTGATGGATGATCTGCTGGCAACCGGTGGTACCCTGGCAGCTTCTGTCGCTCTGCTGCGTAAGGCCGGAGCCAATGTTGTCGGTGCGTCTCTTCTGGTCGAGCTGACAGCCCTCGGTGGCCGCGAGAAGCTTGATATACCAGTAAAAACTTTGCTTTCATATGAAGACTGATACAGTCATTACGGCGTTGTAGTTTCTGCCTCACATGATAGTGCAGCTTGCATGTGAGGCAAAGGCTGGTGCTAAAGATCACTCTTCGATACATTCCGGAAATATTTTGATTTCTGGAGTTGAAAAAAATAATGACCCGGCATTCGCAGGATCTTGTCTGGCAGGATAAAGCCAGCGCACTTTATGAGCGGGTAAAGGGTGTTATTCCTGCTATGGAGTGGGCCACTTTTGCGGATGATGTCGCAGCGATCCTCAGACTGAAGGAGGAGCATAACGCTGTCATTCTGGCGCATAATTATCAGACACCGGAAATTTTTCATTGTGTATCCGACATTGTTGGTGACTCGCTGGCTCTGGCTCGTGAGGCACAGACCGTTGAGGCTGATATTATAGTTATGGCCGGGGTTGAGTTCATGGCTGAAACAGCCAAGCTGCTTAATCCGTCAAAGACAGTCCTTATTCCCTCAGCTGAGGCAGGTTGCTCTCTGGCTGAGTCGATTACGGCTGATGATGTAAAACTTTTGCGCCAGCGTTACCCCGGTGTGCCGGTCGTGACCTATGTTAACACATCTGCTGATGTAAAAGCGCAGAGTGACATCTGCTGTACCTCAGGGAACGCCAAAAAGGTGATTGAAAGCCTTGGCGTTGAGGAAGTGATTATGATCCCTGATGAGTTTCTTGCGCAGAATATTGCGAAAGAAACAGGGGTGAAAGTCATCACCTGGAAAGGTCATTGTGAAGTGCATGAGCGCTTTACCCCGCAAGAAATTCGTGAGTGGCGCAAAGCTTACCCCGGCCTTGTTGTGCTGGCTCATCCTGAATGCCCGCCAGAGGTAGTGGCTGAGGCTGATTTTTCAGGTTCGACAGCGGGTATGTCAGATTATGTTGCTTCAGCTGAAAAATCATCGCGTGTACTGCTGGTGACAGAGTGCTCAATGAGTGACAATCTCGCTGTGCAGCATCCTGATGTTAACTTTGTGCGTCCGTGTAATTTGTGCCCGCATATGAAGCGCATTACACTTGCGGCAATACGTCATGCGCTCGAAACGCAGACTGTGCCAGTCACGGTAGATGAGGCCGTAGCCGAACCGGCCCGCCTGGCTATTGAGCGTATGCTCGCTGTCTGATCGCTGTTTTTTCTTTCAGGAAATCACCGGATGTTATTCCCTCTGCCCGATATTATGCTTGAACCTCTGGTGCGTGCCGGTCTGCTTGAAGATCTGGGGCGTGGAGGGGATATTACAACCGGGGCCCTGATTGGCGAGAGCGATCGTGTGCGGGTCGTGGTCAGAAGCCGTGAAGCAGGCGTTCTGGCAGGACTGGACCTGATGCGTCTGTCTTTTCACCTGACAGACCCGCAGTTGCATTTTGAACGGCTGAAAGCTGAGGGAGATACCCTTGCTGCCGGGGATATTGTGGCAGTTGTTGAAGGTTCTGCCCGCGCTGTGCTGACGGGCGAGCGTGTGGGCCTTAACTTCCTCTCTCACCTTAGCGGTATTGCCTCTGCCACAGCGGAGGTTGTGCGTAGTGTTGCAGGTACAAAAGCACAGATTTGCTGCACCCGTAAAACACTGCCGGGTTTTCGCGCGATTCAGAAATATGCTGTGCGGGCAGGAGGCGGTGTTAGTCACCGTATGGGCCTTGATGATGCTATTCTGATCAAAGATAATCATATCGCGCTGGCAGGTAGTGTGGGCGCCGCTGTGGCACGCGCACGGGCAGCGGCAGGGCATATGGTCAAAATTGAGGTTGAGGTTGATACGCTCGCCCAGCTCGATGCGATTCTGAACGAAAAGCATATAGATGCTGTGCTGCTTGATAATATGTCGCCCGATGATCTGAGGGCCGCAGTGCAGCGTATTGATGGCCGGTTTCTTGCTGAGGCTTCAGGCGGTATTACCCCGCAAACAGCTCCTGCTATTGCGCAGACCGGGGTTGATCTGCTCTCGCTGGGCTGGCTTACTCATTCTGTCAAAGCGCTTGATTTCGGACTTGATTTCGAAAAGGCACTCTGAGCACTTTACGCCTCACGCGCATGTAATTTCCTGACCGGGTGCTGTAACGCGCTTGCGACAAGACAGCTGACATTGCTTTATGGAACAGTATCAGCATTCGTGTTGATCAGGAGTAAGACATATGTCACCTCAGTCCCAGGTATACTGGTCAGACCAGCAGGTGCGACAGTTTTTGCGCTCGTTATTTGAAGAGGCCGTTGCCAGTGTGCAGCCCTCTCTTGTTCTGGCTGGCATGTTGCCTGAGAAACCGAAAGGACGCTGCGTTGTCGTCGGGGCAGGCAAAGCTTCAGCTGCTATGGCTGCTGCCCTTGAAAATGCTTGGCCGGATGTGCCCCTTGAAGGTGTTGTCGTTACCCGTGACGGCCATGCGGTGCCAACACGTCATATTACTATTCTTGAGGCCTCTCATCCTGTACCTGATGCTCGTAGCGAATCGGCAGCTCAGGCTATTTTAAAGGCTGTATCGGGGCTTGGCCCTGAGGACATGGTTATTGCGCTGATCTCAGGTGGCGGGTCGTCGCTGCTGGTGTCTCCGGTGCAAGGCGTAACCCTGGAGGAAAAGCAGAGTGTGAATAAAGCGCTCCTGCGTTCAGGGGCGACAATTTCTGAAATGAATGCTGTGCGTCGTCATTTGTCAGCTATTAAAGGTGGCAAGCTGGCGCAGGCGGCTTACCCGGCCAGGGTTGAAACTTTTGTCATGAGCGATGTGCCTGGTGATGACCCGGGGGTTATCGCCAGCGGACCAACGATATTCTCTTCCGCCACAGCGGCGGAGGCTCTGCATATTATTGAGCGTTATGGCATTGAGCTGCCTGACAGTGCCCGGGTCGCGTTGTTTAAAGAAGCTGAGACAGAAAAAAAACGCACTCAGGCCCGGCAGGTTAATGGCGCGGTGCACATGATCGCAACACCGCTTCAGGCTTTAAAAGCCGTTGCAGAAAAGGCTGAAAAAGCGGGTGTTGCATCACTTATCCTGGGTGATGCGATAGAAGGCGAGAGCGCTGCCGCTGGTGTTGTACTGGCGGGGGTGGCGCGTTCGGTCAGGCAGCATGGTTTACCTGTTGCCGGGCCTGTTGTGTTGCTGAGCGGTGGTGAGACAACAGTGACGATTCGTAAGGGGGAAGCTGCAGGCCGGGGAGGGCGCAACACAGAGTTTTTGCTTGCTGCTGCTCAGGCTCTGGCAGGTGAGGCAGGTATATGGGCTCTGGCAGGTGACAGCGATGGTATTGATGGCACGGAAGATGCTGCCGGAGCGATCATTACCCCGGATACGTTAATGCGGGGACAGCAGGCCGGGTTAAGTGCATCTGATTTTTTGAAAGGGCACGATAGTTATAGCTATTTCAGCGCGACGGATGACCTCGTGATAACCGGCCCGACTATGGTGAATGTCAACGATATACGGATTATTTTTATACAGTAATCACAGCACGGTCTGATAACCGCTATAAAAAAGCCCCGCGATGATTGCTCGTCGCGGGGCTTTTTGACGTGTGCTCCTGATAAATCAGAAGCACTACGTCTTAGCTCAGGTCTTACTGAGCGTCGTCTTCACCTGTGTGGGTCTGCGGTGCAAACGTCCATCCGGCACCATAAGGCTGTGGATAGAACAGACCCCATGTTGCGGTATCAACACCACCTTTGCCCCATGTGCGTGTTGGTGCATCGATTGGCGTATGCGTAACGCGCAGTTTCTGAATGTCAGAAGCTGTAACATTAGCCGGTGCTTTATTGCCCCATGAGGTGCGGATAAAGTTCACAACATCAGCGATCTGCTGGTCAGACAGCGTTGTTTTGTAAGCTGGCATTGCAACAGCTGATGGCGCCCAGTTGGTGGGTGGGAGAATGCCACCATCAACAACGATATGCGCGACAGATGTCGGGTTGTCAGACACAACAGCAGGGTTGCCTGCCAGTGGCGGGAACATACGAGGCACGCCACCACCGTCATTACGGTGACAGATAGCGCACTGTTCAACATATGTTTTTGCGCCGGCTGTGATAGCTGTGTTGCCTGAATCAAGAGCCTGTGCTGTTGACGGGTCGTATTTATAGTCACCCTGAGGTGCAGGTACAGCAGGCAGAGATTTCAGGTAGCTGGCAATGGCATGCAGGTCAGAGTCTGTGAAATACTGAGAGCTCCAGCCTACAACGTCAGCCATGGCACCGAACACAGCTGCATGGTCAGTACGGCCTGATTTAAGGAACTCGACAATATCGTCCTCAGACCAGCGACCGATGCCCTGAACAGGGTCACTGCGCAGGCTTGGTGCGATCCAGTTATCAATAATGCCACCGCCGCTCAGGTAAACAGGACCGCCAGAGGCGTTCATTGCTTTTTCCTGCATGGCGAAACCACGGGGTGTATGGCAGGCGCCACAATGTCCGGGGCCTGTGACAATAAATTCGCCACGGGCAACATCAGGTTTTGTACCTGGTGCCGGTGTAAAGGGTGCTGGTGTCGGGGCGAACATCATGCGCCATACGGCCAGTGGCCAGCGCATAGAAAGCGGCCAGGTAATATCTTCCGCTTTGTTAGGCTGTGCAACCGGTTTCACGCCGTGCATGAAATAGGCATACATCGCTTTGATGTCGTCATCAGGAATGTTCGAGAAGGAAGGGTAAGGCATAGCAGGGTAGAGGGTGCTGCCATCCTTACGAATGCCACGTCTTACGGCGTCAGCAAACTGTTCCTCTGTATACGTTCCGATACCATCTGCCGCATCAGGTGTGATGTTGGTGGAGTAGATGGTACCAACAGGGGTCTGAATAGCCAGGCCACCGGCAAAAACCTTACCATGCAGGCTTGTATGACAGGCTACGCAGTCACCAAGGCGAGCAAGATACTCGCCTTTTTTAATCAGCTCACCGTCTGTGCTCTGGGCATGGGCGAGCGATGTGCCTGCCAGAAGACCCACAAAGACGGTTCCAAGAGCTGCTTTGAGTCCTTTAATCATTGCGTTTCCCCGCGAGGTGCTTGAGGGCGGAAGTACTGTATGACTCGTGTCGCATCTCATGGCGTGACACCAAGAGTCGGATTAGCAGGGATATTCTGCTGGTTTTTACGGGCATCAACTTCGCGCTGATAGGTCTCATTGGCGCGTTTGATAATGTACTGACGAATATCGTCAATCTGGTCAGGCTTCATGTTCGCATCGAAGCGATCCATACCGTAGGCGGTCAGTGCACCACGCCCTACAACATTATAGAAGGCATCCTGGTGGCGGATAGACCCGGACCAGCGCAGATCAGGCAGCACACCACCGGCTTCAGCATTGTCACCATGGCAGGCAGCACAGTAGGTCTGGAACAGGAAGTAACCCTGCTCTGTCACTTTGGTATCATACTGTGCAGGAGGTTTAACCGGCAGGAAGCCCCTGTCGTTCTGTGGTGGCAGAGCAGCGTTACCTTCAAGTGCGAAAGCGACAACACGTGAGTGGTTAACTGTCCAGCCAGAGGTACGGGCCATGCCGCCCATAAAGAACGGATAAATACCGCCCCAGCCCACTTCTACCGCAACGTACTGTTTGCCGTTTACGCTATAGGTAATTGGTGGTGCGATGATGCCGCTTTGTGCGTCAAAATGGAACAGGTCTGTGCCATTGGTTGCGTCATAGGCATGGAACTCACCATTAGCGAGACCCTGGAAGAGGAGGTTACCACCGGTTGCCAGAATACCACCGTTCCATGGACCTTTATGGTCAACAGTCCAGGCGGGTTTCTGTTTCTGCGGGTCCCAGGCAATAATCCAGCCTTTGAGGTCTTTCATGAATGCCGTACGGGCTTCGGGTGTGTCAGGCAGGCCAATTTTGGCCATGTCCAGCCCGAGATTCCAGGAATCTTTATGAGGCTTAAAGCCACCAACCTGGTTTTTATAAACGAACGGAACCTGCTGTGCCGGGATGTAGACCAGATTTGTCTTCGGGCTGTAAGCCATGGCCGCGAAGTTATGGCCGCCCAGGTCACCAGGGATGCCGTACCATTCTTTGCCGGTCAGGGTCCAGAGAGCATCGGGGTTGAAGATCGGACGACCTGTTTTAGGGTCAAGACCCTGAGCCCAGTTCTCATAGACATAGTTTTTGCCGGAGATGAATTCACCGGTTTTGGCATCGATAATGTAGAAGAAGCCATTTTTAGGTGCATGCACGATCACATGGCGCATTTCGCCATTGATGGGCATATCCAGGGTCATAACCTGCTGAACTGAGGTATAATCCCACTGGTCCATCGGGGTTTCCTGGAAGTGCCAGACATATTCGCCTGTCTCAGGTCTGATAGCAACGATGCTGCCCAGGAAGAGGTTATCGCCAATACCGTCGGAGCGGTATTTGTAGTTCCATGGAGAGCCGTTGCCGATGGCCAGGTACACCAGATCTGTGACCGGGTCATATACGATCGAGTCCCACACAGTGCCGCCGCCGCCCTGGCGTGTCCAGGCACCTGTCGGGCTCCATGTTTTATAGGCAATGTTCATCAGCGCATCGTCAGATGCGGCATGGTCGGGCTGATTTTTATTGTTTGGTACGGTATAAAAACGCCATTTCAGCTTGCCGGTTTCTGCATCAAAGGCAGAAACAAAGCCGCGGGCACCAAATTCTGCCCCGCCGTTGCCGATAAGAACCAGACCTTTGGCAATACGAACGGCACCGTCAACAGTATAAGAACGCTGTTTGCCCAGAGCGGCATCCTGCGGGATTGTGTTGACTTCCCAGACTTTTTTGCCTGTTTTAGCATCGAGAGAGACCAGACGGCCGTCAAAAGTGCCAAAAAATACTTTGCCGTTCCAGTATCCAGGGCCACGGTTTACAGTATCGCAGCAGCCGCGGTCAGCAATGTTTCCTGGTACCTTGGGGTCATATTCCCACAGAAGTTTACCGGTTGCTGCATCCAGTGCCTTCATCTTAGACCAGTTGGTTGTGGCATACATGACGCCATCGACAACCAGCGGGGTGCCTTCCTGACCACGGTTGGTATCAAGGTCAAAATACCATGCCAGTTTCAGTTTATCCGCGTTTGAGCGGTTAATCTGATCCAGGGGGCTATAGCGCTGCTCGCTGTAGGTGCGACCGTAACTTAGCCAGTTTTCAGGATGATCATCCGCATGGATGATAGCCTGCCCCGTGTCGGCTACAGGTGCGGCCTGGGCAGAAAGAGGTGTCAGAGACATAGATGCAGCAAAAATTGTTCCTGCTGCGAGCAACCCTTGCAGAGAATATCTCTTAAGGGGGGCGTATCGGGTCATACCGTTCGTGTCCTCGGGCTGGTGGTGAGGAAAAAACAAAATGTTGGCGGATCAGCTGGTTTTATCCGTTACTGTTCCGATATGGTCTACTCTTTTTCCTGACGGAAACCGAGCAGGAATTTGCGGTTCTTATTACGGTTAATTACCATCTTTTCAACTCACTATCATGACATAACGGATGGTTATGAGGCATGCAGTTGCGTAGGGTAGCTTTCTTCTTCTGTGTAGTGCACAGTTTGTTCTGTCTTCCATGAGCTAAAAAGTGTGAGTGTGCTTACTGTTGTGGCCGGAAGGCGAAAAGCGTGGTGAAGCTGCATCCAGGCGCTGATATCTTCAGGGGCAACCTGCGAAACTTTGCAGAACGGGATTGTCAGAGGGGTTGCCGGACGGACAGGTTTAATACCGATTCGCTTTAAAAGAGTGTCTGTTTTCAGACTCAAATGTCTGAGTTGTGCTGAGCGGACTCTGACTTCGAGTGAAATAGTTTCATTACGTGAAAAAACATCAAAATGTTCAGGCTCAAGTGGCATATCCGGCGTGATGGGTAATGTGCTGAGCGCGTGATCAAGTTCGGCCGCTGCCTGGCGTGAGGGTAACGTGCCGATAATGCAGAGTGGCAGCATTAAAAAGGAAACCGGTTCCCAGTATTCTGTCCAGAAAGAGTGCTGGAGTTCAGCCAGAGGAGCCCGAATACTTTCAGGGAGTGTAATTCCGAGGGTAAGATACATTGAATCCTCGTCTTTATAACCTTATGTTTCAGGCAGGAAAAAAGCCAGCAGCTGATTGTCCCTGACGCTGTCACGCTCAAGAGCAGCACGAAAACAGGGCAGAGGTCTCACACAATACAATACAAATCCTTCTTTTTATCGTATAGTGCATAATGACTACGAGATGACAACAAAAGCTGGTCTCTTCATCATTTAAGGAGAAGTAAAACATGTCGTTTGGTCACGACTTCCGATCATCAGCCACCACCTCGGGGTGGGGTGCACAGGGAGCGAGCCTTGATGCCGGCCTGCGGGCTTACATGCTGCGCGTTTATAACTGGATGGCGTCAGGTTTGCTGCTTACTGCTATAGTGGCTTATGTGGTTGCCTCTGGCAGTTTGCGGCATCTGCTTTTCCATGCTGTGCCACGTGCCGGCGGGCTGGTGGAAAGCCCGACTATGCTGGGCATTGTAGTTATGATGGCGCCTCTGGCATTTGTACTTGTTATGTCTTTTGGCATTAACAGGCTGTCGTTACAGGCTGCTCAGACATTGTTCTGGCTGCTTTGCGCAACGATGGGTGCCAGCCTTTCGAGTATTCTGGTTCTTTATACCGGTACGTCTGTTATGCGGGTTTTCCTGGTGACGTCCTGCATGTTTGCTGCGACCTCTTTGTGGGGATACACAACAAAAGCAAATATGATGAAATTTGGCTCTTTTCTGATGATGGGGCTGTTTGGTCTGATTATTGCTGGTTTTGTAAATATTTTTCTGAAAAGCCCGGCTGTCTATTTTATTTATAGCGTGATTGGTGTGTTCATATTTACGGCTTTTACAGCTTATGATGCGCAGCGGATTCGCGTTACATACTCTCAGTATGCAATGTATGAGGCGCCTGAGATTACAGCGAAACGCAGCGTTTATGACGCCCTTGCTCTGTATCTGAACTTCATTAACCTGTTTCAGTTTTTGTTAAATTTTATGGGTGTGCGTAATTCTGATAGTTAAGTTTTTTATATTGTTTTTATATTGTAATAATTTTTTATGCATCTCGAACGTAAAAACCCGGCAGAAATGTCGGGTTTTTTTATGAAAAAACAATTGCAGGAAAATAGTAATCAGTACCAAAAGAGTATGCTTTTATGAGGTAAAATCAGGGGTAGTTGTATATTTTATGTATGTTTGTAATTTTTAATCTATGTGATGATTTTTTTTATTTAATTAACTGTTTTTCAATGGTTAATTCATCACTTTTTATGAATTTGAAATATTTCGTAACAATTAGTGAAGTATGTCAGCTCTTTAAAAACAACAAACTGTTACCGTCAGAAATCTGTGCAATATTACCGCAAAGAAGGCTTTAAGGCCTGATGCCCCTGAGAAAATGCAGGGCAGATGGACTTTTTCAGACATTGAGAATCTCTGCTTTAGGAATAGACTAAGGCCCAAAGCGTTTTCATTCTTCTGTTATGCCACGTCATTGTCTGGCAGAAGAGCATGAGCGTGCTCTTCGTGTTGCTGTAGTCTGTATGGCTACGCGAAGTGCTTGAAGTTGAGGTTAATTTTATGTCAGAACCAAGAGGCGTGCGATGAAAAACAAGTTACTGGCGAGGATGGCACGATTGGGTGGCTTATCGTCAGCGTTGCTGCTTGCCGGGTGTGATGCAGGTGTTTTCGACCCGAAAGGGCCGGTTGGTGAGGAAATTAAATCTCTTATTGTGACCTCATCAATTGCAATGCTGATTGTGGTTGTCCCGACTATCCTGTTGTCGGTGCTGTTTGCCTGGCATTATCGCCAGTCAAACACCAGTGCAGAATATCTGCCTAAGTGGTGTCACTCGAACAAGATTGAAGTTGTGATCTGGGGTATCCCGGTTCTCATCATCATCTTTCTTGCCACGATTACCTATAAGACCTGTCATTCTCTCGACCCTTACAGGCCGTTAGAAGCTCAGGCGACGACAAAGCCTGTTGAGGTTGAGGTGGTCGCTCTCGACTGGAAGTGGCTGTTTATTTATCCGGAAGAGGGTATTGCGACAGTTAACCAGCTTGCTATGCCGGTTAATACACCAGTCCATTTCGTTATCACTTCTGATTCCGTTATGAACTCTTTCTTTATTCCACGTCTTGGCTCAATGATTTATGCCATGGCCGGAATGCAGACGCAGCTTCATCTGATGGCCAGCGAGCCAGGCCAGTATCAGGGCCTTTCAGCTAACTTTAGCGGCGAAGGTTTCTCTGACATGAAGTTCGTGGCTCTTGCTATGAATGCTGAAGAGTACAGAGACTGGGTAGAGAAAGTTAAAGCTTCCTCCGATCAGCTGAATAAAGAGACTTACGAACAGCTTCTGAAGCCGAGCGTAAAGAATCCTTATGCATTTTATGCTCACGTTGAGCCTGACATGTTCGACTCAATTGTCGGTAAATATAACAACGGTATGGTCATGCATAAAAAAGTTGCTCCTGACGGTCGTATGGAGTCTGCAATGTCCGGCATGAATATGAAGGAACAGGATTAATGTTAGGGAAATTATCTCTATCGGCTATCCCCATTCATGTACCGATTCTTGTCGGTACATTTGCGGGCGTTGCCGTTGTCGGCCTTGCTGTCCTGGGGCTGATTACATATTTTGGTAAATGGGGTTACCTCTGGAAAGAGTGGTTTACCTCTGTCGATCATAAGCGCCTGGCGGTAATGTATATCGTTCTGGCTCTGGTTGCTCTTTTCCGTGGTTTTGCTGACGCGATTATGATGCGTAGCCAGCAGGCCCTGGCATTTAACGGCAGCCCTGGTTATCTGCCGCCTGAACACTATGACCAGATCTTTAGTGCTCATGGCACGATTATGATCTTCTTCCTGGCTATGGCGTTCATGACAGGTCTGTTTAACTTCATCGTGCCTCTGCAGATTGGTGCACGTGACGTTGCATTCCCGTTCCTGAACAACCTTAGCTTCTGGATGACAGCTGTCGGGTTCATTCTGGTAAACGTTTCTCTGTTTATCGGTGAGTTCTCACAGTGTGGCTGGCTGGCTTATCCGCCTCTGTCAGAAAAGCAGTTTAGTCCTGGTGTCGGTGTCGATTACTATATTCTGGCATTGCAGATAGCTGGTGTCGGTACGCTGCTGACCGGTGTGAACTTCTTTGTGACCATCGTGAAAATGCGTGCTCCTGGCATGAGCTGGATGAGACTGCCTGTTTTCACCTGGACTGCTTTTTGTTCTTCTATTCTGATCATGGTTTCGTTCCCTGTCCTGACAGTTGCTCTGGCACTTCTGGGTCTTGACCGTTATCTGGGTATGCACTTCTTCACCAATGACGGTGGCGGTAATCAGATGCTTTACCTCAACCTGATCTGGGCATGGGGGCATCCTGAAGTTTACATTCTGATTCTGCCAGCTTTTGGCGTGTTCTCAGAAGTTGTTCCTGCGTTTTCAGGCAAGCCTCTGTTTGGCTATGCCACCATGGTCTATGCAACCTGCTCGATCATGATTCTGTCTTTCCTCGTCTGGGTTCACCACTTCTTCACCATGGGTGCAGGTCCTGATGTCAATGCCTTCTTTGGTATTGCCACAATGGTTATCTCCATCCCGACGGGTGTGAAGCTGTTTAACTGGATGTTCACCATGTACAAAGGGCGCGTTCAGTTCCACGCCTGCATGTACTGGGCTGTTGGCTTCATGGTGGTTTTCACCATTGGTGGTATGACCGGCGTTATGCTGGCTATTCCTGGCGCTGACTTTGTTCTCCACAACTCTCTGTTCCTGATTGCTCACTTCCATAACGTGATTATCGGTGGTGTTTACTTCGGTTACATCTGTGGCATGAACTTCTGGTTCCCCAAAGTTATGGGCTTCAAGCTCAATGAATCATGGGGCATTGCTGCCTTCTGGTTCTGGTTCTTTGGTTTCTTCTTTGCTTTCACACCACTCTATGTCGTTGGCTTCATGGGCATGACCCGTCGTCTGAACCATTATGACAATCCTAACTGGTACCCATGGATTCTGGTTGCTATGTTCGGTGCGGTTCTGGTTCTGCTTGGCATTGTCTGTCAGCTGACACAGCTCTACGTTTCTATCCGTGATCGCAACCTTCCTGAAAACCGTGATCTTACCGGTGATCTGTGGAATGGTCGCACTCTGGAGTGGTCTACTTCTTCTCCTCCTCCTGTATATAACTTTGCTATCGTTCCTCACGTGCATGAGCTTGATGCATACATGCATGATAAAGAGCATGGCATTAATACACGTGGTGCTGGTGAAGGTGTGCAGTATGCACCTATTCACATGCCCAGAAATACCGCTGCTGGTTTGTCAGCTGGTATATTTGCTTTTGTTCTGGGTTTTGCTGCGATCTGGTATATCTGGTGGCTCGCTGTTATTGGTCTTGTTGGCATCATCGCTACGGTTATTATTCGTAGTGCTGATAAAGACATCGACTACTACATTCCGGCTGAAGAAGTTGCCCGCACTGAGCAAGAGTATTCCCGTCAACTGATGGCACAGGCAGCTGAATAATGGCACACGATACAACTATTCAGACCGCAGGCCACGACGAGCACCACCACGAGTCTCCGGTAGTGTTCGGGTTCTGGGTCTACCTCATGACGGACTGCATTATCTTTGGTACGCTTTTTGCGACCTTTGCAGTTCTGCGTAACCAGTTTAACGGTGGCCCTAACGGCCACCAGCTTTTCGAAATCGGGGGCCTTGCCCTCGAGACAGCATTACTGCTGATTTCCTCTATCACTTATGGGTTTGGCATGATTGCTGCCCATAAAAATGAGATTAACAAGGTTATTGTCTGGCTGGGCATTACGTTCCTGCTGGGGCTGGGCTTTGTTGGCCTCGAAGTGAAAGAGTTTATTGGTCTGATTCACGAAGGCGCAGGTCCTGACCGCAGTGCGTTCCTGTCAGCGTTCTTTACGCTGGTATCAACACACGGTCTGCACGTGAGCTTTGGTCTGCTCTGGATTCTGACCCTTATGGTTCAGCTTGCAGGCACGAAGACGATCCCGGAACGTATGATGAGCAAGCTCACCTGCCTGAGTCTGTTCTGGCACTTTCTGGACATCGTCTGGATCTGTGTTTTCACCTACGTATATCTGGCGAGCATGATCTGATGAGTGAACATAACACAACCTCCTCCGGTGAGAGCCACGGTAGTGTATCTTCATACATTATCGGGTTTGTTCTCGCCGTTATCCTGACAGTCCTGTCGTTTGCTATCGTTGTAACGCACAGCCTGTCTCCTTCAGCGACAATCCTGACGCTGTCTCTTCTGGCTATCATCCAGGTTGTGGTGCATCTGCACTACTTCCTGCATATGGGTGGTCATTCAGAGCATCGCTGGAATAATATCTGCTTCGTGTTTACGATTGGCTTTGTCAGCATCGTAATCATCGGTACATTGTTCGTTATGAATAATGCTGCTGTGCAGATGATGTCTCGATAAGACATAGTTTCAGGCTGGTATGATGCCGGCCTGAACAATAAAAAACCCCGGGGTTAATGCCCCGGGGTTTTTTTATGCCCGGCTTCAGGCTCATGTAATCATATGCTCAAAAAAAATGCGCTCGCCTGAAACAGGAAGAGCGCATTCCGAACCGCAGGATAAAAGCGGTAACCCTCAGGCTTTATGTGGCTCGGGAGAAAGCATATCGGTCTTACCGGGCTTGTCTTTCCATTCTTCTGCATCAGCAGGTGGCGTGCCCTTACGGGTAATGTTGGGCCATTTTTCTGCGTAAGAAGCGTTCAGCTCTGCCCATGCAGTTGCGCGATCGTCACTGTCAGGGAAGATAGCCTCAGCCGGGCATTCCGGTTCGCACACGCCGCAGTCAATGCACTCGTCGGGGTTAATAACCAGGAAGTTTTCGCCAGCATAGAAGCAGTCAACAGGGCAGACTTCTACACAGTCCATGAATTTGCAGCGGATGCAGTTTTCAGTGACCACGTAGGTCATTGCTTTCTCCGAAATTATCTGGGGGCCTGACGTGATATCTGGCCGGGGGGCAAACAAGGCACGACTACAGGCAGTCGCACCACAAAGTATGGCGCATGATATGATGCGGTTTGTCGTTCATGGCAAGCGGTTTACAAAATGTATTCTTTTTTTCCTGTCAGGTGCTGATAGCCTTATGAGCGTGATTGCAGTACGGCAAGGGCTGCAAACGGGCCTGATGCAGGTAGTATGTTCTGCACTCTTTTGCGTTTGCGCGGCGAGGGGAAGCGCTTCGCGGCTGCTGGTTTTTGAGAGTACAAAAGAACAGGAGCCTGAGGGCCAATCTGATTTTCAGAGAGTATTTCAGGCATCTTAAGGCGCAAAGACAACCCTTTTAAGACTGAGGGAAGAGCGGACCGGGAACTGCCGAGCCGGCTGGCAATATCAGCCGGTATAGGTTTGGCACCGCTTCTGGTCAGCGTGTGCAGTCTTTTACGGGTTTCTTCAGCAATATCGAGTCGGATCCATAATGGTCCGCTTCTGACCCACCCGATTTTGCTGAGTAATAAGAGCGTTGTAGCGCTGGTCTCAGAGGGCAGTGCGCTATGTTTAAACGAAACAGCACCAGCATGTGGCAGCGGAGGTAGCTGCTGGTTTGTCTGAACAGCGAGTAGCAGGGCACGTAAGCGCATGGCCTGAGGGCGCATGGCCGCTGTGCTGTAGAGTGTACTGCTCCCTGATATGATCCCGTATTTTTTGAGTGTGGCGACATTTTTATGCGTCAGATACTCAGCGGCAGGCAGAGGCATAATGCCCCCCTGTTCAAGCAGCTCATGCATTATGCCGCGCAGAACAGGCACATCAGCAACAGCTTTAACAGCCCGAAAGAGCGGGTTCAGTATTGTGATAATGCGCTTTGTTACAAACTCATTCAGGCGTACGCGAATTCGTTCCCGGTGTGCTGTTTCTAAAAAATCAGAGCCAGTGACACAGATGCCAGGTCTGAACAGTGTTTCTCCGGCCTGAAGAGAGGCGATATGATCACCCTGCCACAATAAGGCACCGGTAGAGAGGTCAAGAGTCAGGGCTTCATCTTCAGTCTGGAGAAACTGTGCGACCCGGCGAGGTATTTCGCTTCTTACTGCGCGGCGTGCGGCACGCAGCAGCAGTTTCTGGTCGGGAGCAGAAACGTCAGCATCCGGTACAAAGTGGAAGCCGTGCATCCTGCCAAGAGGGTGGCCTTCAACGCTGACTTCGCCTGTTCTGGTAATAGCTGAAAGCAGAGGGGCACTGTCGGCCTCTTCAAGCCTGCGTGCCAGGCTCGTGGCCCGTTTATCGACAAAGCGTGCGGCCAGGCGTTCGTGCAACAGGTCAGAGAGTGCGTCTTCAACAGTGCGGGTGCGGGCGCGCCAGTGTTCGGGCTTTTCAACCCAGTCGATATGGTTGGCAACGTAGGCCCATAAACGAATTCCCATCAGGCGGTGCATCAGGTCTTCAATGTCGCCCTCGGTGCGTTCAAGGTTAACCAGGCGTGTTTCCAGCCAGTCAGAGGGCAGACGGCCTTTACGGCGCAGTGTGACAAAAATCTGTGCACACTGGCGAATATGACTGTCTTCGCCCAGTTTACGAAAATCAGGAATCTGGCACACATCCCACAGCAGTTGTACGTGCCCGGGAGCCTGGCATAAATTTTGTATAGTCGTATCACGCATCAGGGCGATGAGTGTGAGCAGGTCAGAGGCGGGGGGTGCGCTCCACAACCCTGCTGCCGGTGTTTTGCGGCACAGGCTGGCGTGCAGGGCGTCAGGAGAGCTGTAATCGAGCGAACTGTTGCGCCAGTAAAGATGATGCAGCGGCTCAAACTGATGCGTTTCAACAGCTTCTGTTATGTTTTCTGACAAAGGCGGACAATCGCCTGTGGTGCCAAAGGTGCCATCAAGAGTGCCACGGCCGGCGCGGCCGGCAATCTGTGCAATTTCAGGTGCACTCAGAAAGCGGCGGCCTGAGCCGTCAAATTTTGATAACCCTGCAAAGGCGACATGGTGAATATCCATGTTCAGGCCCATGCCTATGGCATCTGTCGCAACCAGATAATCAACTTCGCGATTTTGATACAGGGCGACCTGTGCATTGCGTGTACGGGGTGAGAGCTGCCCCATAACAATGGCACATCCGCCCCGGCGGCGGCGGATCATCTCGGCTATGGCGTACACATCTCCCGCCGAGAAGGCGACAATTGCCGTACGTGGTGGCAGGCGGCTGAGGCGGGTAAAGCCGGTGCAGCTCAGGTTTGACAGGCGTGGCCGCGTTTCAATCTCAATGTGGCGTACAAGGCTGCGTAGCAGAGGCGCAATGGTCTCAGCCCCAAGAAAGAGCGTTTCCTCCTGTCCGCGGGCGTTTAGTAACCTGTCAGTGAAAATATGCCCACGCTCAGGGTCAGCGCAGAGCTGAATTTCATCAATCGCAATAAAACTGACAGGCTTGTCGAGTGGCATGGCTTCAGTCGTGCAGGAGAACCAGCGCGCGCCGGGCGGAATAATCTTCTCCTCCCCTGTAATCAGGGCGACATGGCGCACACCTTTAAGCTTAACCATGCGCTCGTAATTTTCACGCGCGAGCAGACGGAGTGGAAAGCCCATAATGCCAGAGGGGTGTGCCAGCATACGCTCTAGTGCCAGATGCGTTTTGCCCGTGTTGGTGGGGCCAAGAATCGCTCTGACAGGGGCCTGCATGTCTGGCTGGGCGGGGCGGGGGCGAACAGACAGGTGACGTTGGGTATTCATTGTGCTTCCATGGTCATCCGGCCGGAGAAGAAAAGCAAGGCTTGCTGCATCCGGCTCTGTATCAGAACGCACAGAGGAGCGCATTTTTATGGCAGAGAAAAAACAAAAGCTGCATGTTCGGGCTGCCGAATGCCTTGTCGTGACAGCAGACTCTGCATCAGAGGAACGGTTTGTCTATGGCGTACGCGCCGGTGAAGATGCAGTTCTCAGTGAAGTACTGAGCAAGGAAGGTATTGCTTTTGCGCACGCATGCGATTTTTCCGGCAAGCCTGGTCAGTTCCTGAATGTACAGGGCAAAAACGGTGTGCCTGTCTGTTTTATAGGGCTTGAGCCTGCGGGGCAGCGGCATCCTTATCAGTTCGGCCAGCTGGCACGTGACCTGCCATCAGGTGACTGGCAGGCAAAAATGCCGGACGATATTGAGCGCGATGATGTTCTTCTTGGCTTCTGTCTCGGAGCCTACCGCTATGCTCTTAAAGCAAAGGATAAACCCGGACAGAAAACCCGGCTTGTTGTTACGAAAGAAGAAAGTAAAGGGCAGGCTGTTGAGACGGCGCGCTCTGTCTGGCTGGCCCGTGACCTTATTAACATGCCGGCTAACCTGTTAGGGCCAAAGCAGCTGGCTCAGGCAGCGTATGACGTTCTGACCTCACTGGGGGCAGAGGTTGACGTTATTAAAGGTAAAGAGCTTCGTAAAAACTATCCGCTCGTTGCACATGTGGGTGAGGGATCAGAGCGACGCCCCCGCGTTGCTGTTGCACGCTGGCAGGGAAGTGGAGCCTCTAAAAAATCGCCTTTACTATCCCTCGTGGGCAAAGGGGTTTGCTTTGATTCGGGTGGGTATGACCTGAAACCCTCTTCAGGCATGTTGCGCATGAAGAAGGATATGGGGGGAGCAGCGTCAGTACTTGCGCTCGCACGCCTTATTATGACGCAGGATCTGCCCATACGCCTTGAAGTGCGTCTGGGGTGTGTTGAAAACAGTGTGTCAGGCCGCGCTATGCGTCCGCTTGATGTGGTGAAAAGTCGTGGAGGCCTGACGGTAGAAATTGGCAATACCGACGCTGAGGGACGACTCGTACTGGCTGATCTGCTGACGGAAGCTGGAGAGCATCAGCCTGACCTTTTGCTGAATATGGCCACGCTGACCGGTGCAGCCCGTGTTGCTCTGGGACCAGACCTGCCAGCTCTGTTTACGAACAGTGATAAAGCAGCGCAGGCTTTGCTTGAGGCCGGGCAGCAGCAGGCTGACCCGCTGTGGCGTTTGCCATTGTGGCAGGGGTATGCCGGCTGGATAAACAGCTCAGTCGCTGATTTGAGTAACATTACCTATAAACCGCATGCCGGGGCTGTTACAGCCGCGTTGTTTCTTGAACGTTTTGTGACACCAGACCAGAAATGGGTGCATATCGATACATATGCCTGGAATGACAGCGCCAGGCCTGGCAGGCCTGAAGGTGGCGATTCTCCTGCGATCAGAGCAGTTTTTGCCGCGTGCGATGTCCTTCTGAATATTACAAAAAAAACGGAATCATAAAAAAAATGTGAAAATTACAGACCTGTTATGCATTGATGTCCTTTTATAATTCGTTTCGATTCCTATATAAGATCGTGACATAACGACCGGAACCGGTCACAGGGAGCCGATGGCCTGCTGCAAAACTCTCATCGGCATTAAAACAGGAAGGATAAACGGCCATGGCTAATAATAAGAATCAGGCTCAGGATCTGGTTAAAATGCTGCGTGACACCGTGGTTGCGCTGGTAAAGGGTGAAGGCCCTGATCTGTCAGCACGTCAGCTGGGTGTGTTTCTGACCTGTTATCTTGATGAGAGCGGACATACGGTGCGTGGTCTGGCTTCAAGTCTGAACGTATCAAAACCTGCGATTACCCGTGCTCTTGACCGTCTGGGTGAGTTTGACCTGGCACGTCGTAAGGTTGATCCGCTTGATCGTCGTTCTGTGCTGGTGCAGCGCACACCTAAAGGTGCAGCATATCTTAAAGAGATTTGTGCGATTATGGATGTAACAGCTGGCAAAAGCATTGAAAGCGTTGCTCAGGACGTGAGCAGGAAGGTGCAGCCTGTGCGTCGCCGCCTGCGCGTTGCAGCAGCCTGATATCTGAAGAGTATTGCGGTCAACCCGCAGAAAGAGACAGCGCTTCGCCATCTGGCAGGCGCTGTTTTTTTATGGTTTTAGCCTGTGGCGGCTGGTGTTGCCCTGGCGATACATTCCGTTAAGGTTTTTTACAGCTCTGTCTGGTGCCCTGTAAAAAAGTATAAATGTTTCTTACCACCTTCCTACAGGGTGTTTTTTTGTGCGTATAACAGCCAGAGCCAGCCAGCCCATTTGTGGTAGCAGCAACAGGGGCAGGGCTATGCATACACCGCTGACTGGTGGCTGGTGTGCGACATAAACAGCAACAACACCGCCCCACACAACAAAAAGGCATTCGCACACAGTAATCAGCGCCGCATTCATACCGCTGCGGTGCAGCACCTGATAAAGGTGACCGCGATGGGCCTGCATTAAAGACTGCCTGGCCAGTGTGCGACGAAGCAGAGTAAAAGTTACATCAAAAATAAGTGGAAACAGTAATGATGGCCCCAGAAGCCAGCCTGAAGGCAGCGGAGTATGACGTGTCATATAAAGGGCTGATGTGCCCGCCAGCAGGCCACAGCTCTGGCTGCCAATGTCACCGAGAAAAATTTTGGCTTTAGGGTAGTTAAAAGGCAAAAAGCCCAGCAGGCACGCTGCCATCATCAGGGCAGACCACATCAGATCAGGAAAGCCATAATAAGTTGCAACGGCAGCAACAAAAAAATTACCAGCAATCAGCGAGCCTGAAATCAGCCCATTCAGACCATCCATAAAATTGACGGCGTTGGTAATAAACAGCAGCCATATGACGGAGAGGATGATGCCTGATATGTGACCAGGCCATGCCACGGCCGTCCCGCCGGCAATGACCAGAGCGGAAGCGATACACTGTGCTGCAAGCTTAATGGAGGCCGGCCACTGATACATATCATCAAACCACGAGATAGCGGCCAGGAAAAGAGTTGCCAGCGCCGTCAGAAAGACATCTGTGCGGAGCACGCTATGTCCTGTAATATCCTGCACTAACGGAAAAAAGAGGAAAAAAGAGGCCATAACCCCTACGCCGCCACCCTTGGGAGTAGGGGTTTCGTGAGAGCTTCGGTCGCCTGGATGATCAAGAACGGCCAGGTTAATCATGACGCGTACAAGACCAGCTGCAAAAAAAGCAGCGCAAAAAAGACAGAAAACAGCCAGAGTGGGATCAGATAGTAACATGGGGCTTAAATCGCAGGGTTGTACCGCTTCTAGGATGGGTGCTGCTAGGCTATAGGATCAGAGTGATGGTACCGCAATGTTCAGAGCCTTTGCATCGTAATCTCCGATTACGACCACTTAACAGAATTCTGGTCAACATTTTGCTTGATGGAATGCTGGCCGCCCTTGCTGCGCCTATAGCCCGCTGGCTTGCGGCTCCGCAGGATGGTCTGCTGCATCCTTTGTGGTTTCTGGCTGGCGGGGCTGTTACTCTGGTGGTCAGTGGCCTGCCATTTCGTATGCCACAGCAGTACTGGCGTTTTTCCGGCGTGTCAGACCTGATGGGTATTGCCGGGGCATCGGTGGCCAGCTCAGCGTTATTTTCGCTGGGGCTGTATGTCATGCATTACCCTCTGCCCAGTTTCACTTTCCCGATTATTTATGCCCTGGTTTTGCTTGTTCTTCTGGGTGGGCTGCGCGTCGCCTACCGCCTGGCGCACAGGCTGCGGCAGTTTCGGGCTGCACAGCGCTGTGTTGTGCTGGTTGGCGTCGATGCCGGAGCCGATCTTTTTTTGCGGGCCATGGAGCGTAACCCTGAAGAAGGGGTGAAAGTGGCTGGTCTGATCGCTCTGGGCACGAACCAGGCGGGCAGACGTTTACATAATATTCCGATTCTCGGTCATGTGGATGAGGTACAGACCATTCTTGAGCGTCTGGCCCGTGTCGGTAACCTGCCAGAGACCCTGGTGGTGACGGAGCCTTCGTTCAGGGGGGCAGGTTTATCTCACCTGCTTAACACAGCGGCTGCATATAATATCGCTGTGATGCGTATTCCGGCTCTGACTGCCCTTACACCGGCTGAGCGGGTGGAACTTCGCCCCATTCCGCTGGAAGATTTGCTTAACCGCCCGCAGATCCCGCTTGATCGTGAAGGGATGGAGCAGCTGATTACAGGGCAGACGGTTCTGGTCACAGGGGCAGGGGGCAGTATTGGGTCTGAACTGGTGCGGCAGATTGCCTGCCTTGAGCCGAAGCACCTGGTCTTGCTCGATCACGGTGAGTTTGAGCTCTGGCAGATTGAGGTTGAGCTTGTTGAGCTCGCGCCGCATGTGCCGCGCAGCATTGTTGTTGCCGATGTGCGTGATGAAGAGCGTATGGAGCGCGTTATGGCGCAGCACCAGCCTGCTCTGGTGTTTCATGCCGCAGCACTGAAGCATGTGCCTATTGTTGAGGCTAACCCGGCTGAGGGTTTGCTGACCAATGTGCATGGTACCCGCGTTGTTGCCGATAGTGCCGCCCGCCACGGTGCACAGGCCATGGTGGTTATTTCTACTGATAAGGCAGTTAACCCTTCCAGCCTGATGGGGGCAGCAAAGCGTGCGGCTGAAATGTACTGCCAGGCACTTGATATTCAGGCCAGGGCAGCGACCGACCGTTCTATGATGCGATGTGTCACCGTACGTTTTGGCAATGTTCTGGGGTCGACAGGCTCTGTTGTGCCTCTGTTTCGTCGCCAGCTTGAGCGTGGTGGCCCGCTGACCGTAACGCACCCCAATATGTGTCGTTATTTTATGACAGTGCCTGAGGCGGTAGGACTGGTGCTTCAGGCCAGTGTCAGAGGTGTGCGCAGTCAGCGCGGCAGCTCAGACACAGATGCTCTGCTGCGTGATGGTGGTATTTTTGTGCTTGATATGGGTGAGCCGGTCAAAATTGTTGATCTGGCCCGGCAGATGATTCGTCTGGCCGGACTGCGCCCTGATGATGATATTGCCATAAAATTTACGGGTCTGCGTCCAGGCGAAAAATTATATGAAGAACTTTTTCACGGGCGCGAAGCCCCGGTGCCAACTGATAACCCCGGCCTGCTTATGGCAACCCCGCGTGTAGTTGATCTGGCTGAGGTTTCCCGCGCGGTCGATCAGATCACATCTCTGGCACGTCAGGGTGACGTACAGGCAGCCCTGCGTGTGCTGACATTGCTGGTTCCTGAATTCAGGCATAATCCTGATGGTCAGGTTCATTCTGCCCAGGGCGCAGAAAATGATAAAATTCCGGAGTTGTATCCTTCACAGTCTGATCACACAGAACAGGTGGTATAAGAATGAGCGCAGCAGAAAAACCAGTAGCGTTTCTTGATCTGGCAGCACAGCAGAAGCGGCTTGGTCCTGTCTTAAAGCAGCGGGTGGACGCTGTTTTTGAGCATTGTCGCTTCGTGATGGGGCCTGAAGTGGCAGAGCTCGAGCAGCGTCTGGCAGAATGGTGCGGCGCGGCTGAGTGTGTCGGTGTCTCTTCAGGCACAGATGCGTTGCAGATTGTGATGATGGCTGAAAATATCGGGCGGGGTGACGCGGTGTTCCTCCCGGCCTTTACTTACACGGCAACGGCTGAAGTTCCTCTGGTGCTCGGGGCAACGCCTGTGTTTGTCGATGTTGACCCCGATACCTTTCAGATCGACCCGGTGCATTTGCGGGCCCGTATTAAAGCTGTGCGGCAGGCAGGCAGGCTGACACCCCGTGCTATTGTGGGTGTTGACCTGTTTGGTCAGCCTGCTCCCTGGGCTGAGTTACGTTCCATTGCTGAGGAGGAAGGTCTCTTTCTTCTTTCCGACTGTGCGCAGGCGTTCGGTGCCGCACTTAATGGCCGCCCCCTGGGGCGAGAGGCTGTTGCAACCACTCTGTCTTTCTTCCCTTCTAAACCACTCGGTGGTTATGGGGATGGCGGTGCCATTCTGACAGATGACCCTGAGCGTGCTGAGCTTTATCGCTCGCTGCGCACACATGGTGAGGGTAAAACACGTTATCAGGTGATGCGTACAGGTATGAATGGTCGGCTTGATACGATTCAGGCGGCAGTTCTGCTGGCGAAACTGGATTTTTTCAAAGAAGACCTTGCCCGTCGTGAGCATGTTGCACGAGCTTATGATGCAGGGCTGAAAGAGCATGTGCAGGTGCCGGTGCGCGTGGCAGATAGTGCAAGCGCCTGGGCTGTTTATGCTGTGTTGCTGAAAAATCAGGCCGAGCGTGAGGCCATGCAGGCCCGCCTGAGTGCGAAAGGGGTACCGTCTGCTATTTACTACCCTCTGCCACTGCATCGTCAGCCTGCTTATCAGGACCACCATGACGGGGAGGCCCTGCCTGTGTCAGATGACCTGGCAACGCGTATTCTCGCCCTGCCTGTTCACCCTGACCTGACAGACGCTGAAGTCGCCCGGGTTATTGCCGCTGTGCGTGGATAAGAAAGAGAAGAGATGTCAAAAAAAGCTGCCGCTCTGCTTGGCTTTTTTGTGCTGGTGATCGGAACCCCCATCCTGATCTGGACATATGCGTTACCTGATCTGAAACCTGTGGTTTTTCCACAGGTGGCCAGTGGCAGCATAGAAGTTGGCCCGATGCGCCATAAACGTATGCTGACAGATGCAGAGGTAAGCATGCTGAATACATGGTTTACGCAGCATAAGGGGGGGTGGGGGCCGCTAAGCACGACGCCTCCCTCATCAGGTGATTCACGCGTTACTCTTTTTGACGATAAGGGCAAAGAGGTTCTGGACCTGACATTATGGACCGGAATTAGCGCCGCAGACTGGAATGACACAGTGTTTGTCGAAAGCCCTGATGGTCAGCACGTGCGAAGCGAACATTTTTCAAAAAAACAGTTTGCCCCGCTGCGCATGCTGGTTGATCAGCACCTGTTCAGGCGCACTGATTTTCCATAACGCGGTTCTGTCGGTTGATAAGGGCCAGTCCCTCAGCCACAGATACGAATTCACCACCGGTATCGACACGGTCCGCCCCAAAGCGGTTAATAAAGAGCTGACGAACCGCTGGCACGAAAGAGGTGCCTCCCGTCAGAAAGACCCTGTCGATTTCTGCTGCATTTAGCCCGGCATTGTTGAGTGCACGTTCTATTGTGGCATTAAATCGTTCCAGGTCTGGGGTAATCCAGCGTTCAAAATCAGAGCGTGTGACGGTGTGCCTGATGTTAAGCTTACCATGCCTGAACACCAGTTCGGCACTGTCTGCATGCGACAGGGCTGTTTTAACGGCACTTACGGCGCGGTAGAGCGATTGTCCCTGCTGGTCTTCAACCAGGTCAATAAACGCCTGTAGCTTATCTGGCTCTGACACAGTGCGGCAGACATCTTCCATGTCACGCATGGTGCGAGGGGTGCGCATCAGGGCCAGACGGTGCCAGTGGCCAAGGGCATTATACCACTCGATGGGTACAGGCAGAGGTTCCCCTCCCATCACCCGATAGGTACAGTCACGCCCCAGCAGAGGGGCAACGACATTGCTGATAATGCGGTTATCAAACTGATCCCCGGCAAT
Source organism: Acetobacter sp. DsW_059 (assembly GCF_002153695.1). Lineage (NCBI taxonomy): Bacteria > Pseudomonadati > Pseudomonadota > Alphaproteobacteria > Acetobacterales > Acetobacteraceae > Acetobacter > Acetobacter sp. DsW_059. Next base: position 1,210 of record NZ_JOPI01000023.1, on the reverse strand, counting down.
ACCTGTGCCTGAATGGCCCAGGGGGCGGGTACGATCCGGGCGGTCGGGGTCAAAATGCAGCACTGAGAAGTCACTGGTGCCGCCGCCAAAGTCGCCAACCAGAATAGTGGCGGGTTGTGTGAGGCGCTGGGCAAAGCGCCAGCCTGCGGCTTCTGGCTCCCAGACCAGGGAGACCTGCGAAAAGCCGGCAGCTTTAAAACTGTCGCGCAGACGTTTCTCGCCCAGAGCATCATCAGGCATGTCACCGGCAAAGGTTACGGGCCGTCCGACAGTTACACTCACCTGAGCCGGGTCGAGCTTTACAGCTCTCATCAGGCTGGCAAGGAAACGGGCAATCAGGGTTTCAAGTGTCAGGCGCTTGCTGAAAACCTGTGTTTCGCGGAATGATTTTTGCGCGAGGTATGACTTGACTGACATAATCATACGGGTTTCAGCCGGGTCTTCCAGCCAGGCATCAATAGCGGCTTCGCCTATGGCTTCGTGCTGAATGATGCGTGAACCTTCTTCCTCCTGCCAGAAACATAGTAGCGTGCGGCAGGTGTCTGAAGGTGTATCACGATCAGGGAAGGTAAAACGGAGTGTTTCGGTCGCGCCATCAGGGTGTGAGAGCACGACAACACTGTTTGTTGTACCAAAGTCGATCCCAAGGCTGAGAGGAGAAGTCATTGTTGATATGTCAGTCATAGTCAGGCTGGGTTAGTTGCGGTCAGTCGCATCAAAGATAAAGGGCTGACCAGTGGCTTTGTCGGCCAGAGTGCCTTCCCACATGACCTGATGCCCCCGAATGATGGTGCCGGTTGGCCGGCCGGTAATGCTCATGCCGGTAAAAGGTGACCAGCCGCATTTTGAGGCAAGCCATTTGTCTTCAATTGTCCAGGTAGCCTTGAGGTCAACAACAGTGAAGTCAGCATCATAGCCAACAGCAATCCGCCCTTTGCGTACAAGGCCAAACAGGCGCTGCGGCCCGGCTGATGTCATGTCGACCAGGCGGCGCAGTGTGAGGCGACCCTGTGCAACATGGTTAAGCATAAGCGGCAGGAAGGTCTGCACACCAGGCATGCCTGAAGGGGTGGCGGGGTATTCTTTGCTCTTTGCTTCAATGGAGTGTGGCGCATGGTCAGACCCCATAATGTCAGGCAGCCCCTGGCTGACCCAGTGCCACAGGCCATCGCGATGTGCGCCTGAGCGAATCGGCGGGGTCATCTTGGGA
>NZ_JOPI01000174.1:0-355 GCF_002153695.1 Acetobacter sp. DsW_059 | reverse complement strand
ATGAATATTGAAAATTGCCAGATAGATACTAAAATTTCTATTAGTAATTTTTTCCAGGATGACAGGTAAATAAAGTTATAAAAATTGCGCCATGTCTGTGGTGTCTCTTAGACATCTTTGCTGAGCCATCTGCATCGTCCGGGTCAGGCAAAGCTCACTTTGTATATTTCAGGTCAGCAAGACGATACTGACTACGGGTGATTTCAGTCTAGGGCACTATCACTTTTTCTCTTCATAAAATAAAGTGAAGAACAACCCATTGAAATCACCAAATCTGTTTTCTGTCAGGCTGCTAGGCTCAGGACCTGTTAATTTATTGAACTGAGCGAGAGATTGTGATTCACAGGCTTACCGA
>NZ_JOPI01000173.1:0-15724 GCF_002153695.1 Acetobacter sp. DsW_059 | reverse complement strand
TAAAAGATCAGAAATCAAAAAATGATCAATTGGAATAGGATTATGCTCTAAGGCGGCAGCTCGTCTTTGGGAAAGGACAGATACAATTGTCACTCTTGAGCTGTCTGCCGCCTTTCTGGCGAGGGGGCTGTTGAGGCACTGGTACAGGAATTTAATCCAGGCCATGTGATCTCGACAGCTCGACCTAAACGGTATAGCTCAATCGCTGTCGTCAGTAGAAATCTCACATATGTCAATTGACTCCTGCATCAGCCAGAACGTGAAACAATGATGAGGCGGGATCGAGTCTCTTTCTCGATAATCTGATAATTTCGACGCTGCCAGTAATGTACGATCTGTACGGTTCAGAAGAAAAAGCCAGCTGGAGAAATCCAGTAGCGTCCAAATGAACAGCTGATCATCGGGCTTGTAGCCGACAGACAGCTTTCGCCTCATTTCGGTCATAAACAGGGGCGTTTAAGTTTTTGGAAAGCAGACATGATCGATCAAGTGCGTACGAGTGTTTTGTAGTCAGATTCTGTAATGCCCATTGCCATGTAGGCGCGCTTGGTCTGGGCTTCCCTGATCGTGTCCAGCGACAGTCCGTTTGCGAGCATGTCCTCAATTAGGTCGATATGCAGGGCTGCCAGAAGAGCGTGGGCGTTATAAAGGGCCGCACCCTCCGGCGGCGAGCCCGTCCCTTCCTCGATGAACCTCGCGGTCACCCCAAGCATCCAGCGATAATGCGGCGATTGCAGAATGCCCGGACCGAATTCGAGCGCCCGGATCAGGTGGCGGTTGTCGAGCTTGAACGTCAAGATCAGGTCAAGAAACGCTGCAAGACGCTGTTGCGGTAAGGTATCTTGCCGGAAAGGAGCCGCACCACTCTCCACGCTTGCCCGTAGAGCTTCGATCTTTGTGGCCCAGAGAGCGTCGAGCAATCCCGCGCGACTACCGAACGCGCGGAACAGTGTTCCCTTCCCGACACTGCATGCCGCCGCAATGGCATCCATGGTCACACGTTCAGGCCCATCAGCCTGTGCAAAGAGGATATCGGTGGCCTCAAGCATGCGGATCGTGGCGGTTGGCGGCCGTCCGCGACGAACTACTTGATTTTCGGACTTGTGGTCCGATATATAATGTAAATCTGGACTCATGGTCCGGAAATCATATCAAGGAAGCACCATGTCACCAACATCCGAACTGCCAGACTGGCTCGAAAATGCACTAGACGCACTTCGCGCAGGTGATATCGCGGGCTGGATGGCGATCTACGCAGCCGACGCATGCCATGAATTTCCGTTCGCGCCCGAGGGCGCCCCGCGTAAGCTGATCGGACGGGACGCCATTGCGGCCTATATGGCCCATCTGCCATCTATAATCCGGTTCGGCGCGCTGAGCGACATTCGCGTCCGTAGCGCTGGCAACGAACTGATTGTTGAGGCAACGGGCCATCATGAACGCGTTGTCGACGATAGCACAAAGAGCTTGTCCTACGTCTGGTTCATCGAAAGGCGTGACGCGAAGGTCACTCGGATACGCGACTATATGAACCCGCTTCAGCTTGCAGCGATTGTCTCAGACTGAATGACACAAGCTGGCATGGCGTCCCCAGAAGACTAACTGTCGGAACGGACGGCTTGAATGGGGCTGCTCTCGCCTACATCTCGGACAATCCGAAATACAACCAACTGATCTTAAAGCGGATGATGCTGCCCAATCTTGCCTGGGTCATTTTTATTTTCTCAGGCGAGTATCCATGCACGACGGGTTCAGTTCGATCCGAACTAACGTTTCCTCTCTGAAGACTTGATGAAACGCGTAGTGAGAAACAGAGCGCCATGGAATAATGCAAGCAATCCAAATGTTTCGGCATAAGCCTCCGATGCGACATGGGATGGAGCGATTGTCGCAAGCCGCCACCCGAGGAACGTGGCGCACGCTGTGATCAATGTCGGTCCTCCAATCCTTTGCATGATGTTCAGCGCAGTTGTCGCCATCGGAATATCCGCGCGGGCGATCGAAGCGTATCCCGCGCTCATCGCCGGAATGCCGACGGCACCCCCGCCGCCGCCACGCAGCAACAATGCTATGCTCAGCAGGGCAACGTTCAGACCGCTATAGGCAAGCACCACTAAAATCACTGTTCCGACCAACGAGATAAGAGCCCCGCAACCGGTCAGATCGCGCACGTCAAACCGCTCGCTCAGACGGCCAATGAGCGGATAGACGCATATCATCCCAACACCCAGGGGTGCCATGAACAGGCCTGTCCGCTCGGGCGAGACACCGCAGGCGTGGATCAGCCATACGGGTAGCAGCATCTGACCTGCGAACGACACCCCGTTTGCCAGAAACATGATGATCGCCGATACCGAAAAGGCAGGCGCACGCAGCAGGCGCAGGTCGATCAGCGCGTCATCGCCCTTGCGTCGCGCGGATCGGACATACAGGACGAACAGTACGAGGGACGCGCTTAAGGTCGCCTGTCCATAAAGCCGGGCGACATGATCCATGCCGTAAAGAAACGAGACGAGAGCGGGCGTGAGAAATCCTAGCCCTGTCAGGTCAAGTGGACGGGGGCGCTCGTCATGCCGATCGTCAGGAAGAAACAGAACGGCAAGGACAAAAGCCGCAAGCCCGACCGGAACATTGAGAAGAAAGATCCATCGCCAGGACGCAATGGAGAGAATGGCACCGGCGACGACGGGTCCAAGAAGCGGCGCGAGCAGAACAGGTGCCGTCATTGCGCTCGCGACCCTCGGCATCTGTCGGCCCGCCACACGAGCTACCGTCATCTGCGCCATAGGGGCGAGCAGTCCGCCCGCCATGCCTTGCAGCAGCCGGAATACGATCAGGGACGGCGCAGACCACGCTAGTGCGCACAGGCCTGATGTCAGCGTGAAGGCACCGAAGCACCATAAATAGACCGCTCGCCCCCCGAGGCGACTTACGAGCCATCCATTCAGCGGCAACGTCAGGGCGAGTGCCAGCAGATAACCGCTAACCACCCATTGAATGTGTGAAAACGGAGCGTGCAGGGTCGCGACAAGATCGGGGAGCGACACATTGACGATCGTGGCGTCCAGTTGCGCCATGAAAGATCCGACCGCCGCGACGCTCACGATTTTCCAGGTGCCCGGAGGCAGTTGATCCGAACCCTGGGATGGCAACGATGTTCTGGTGTTCATGAACTATCTCGCCGGGAACCGTGAGACGCGCAGACATCCACCATGCGCTTACGCGTCCAGTGCGATTGCGTCGCTTGTCGTCACGCGGCCAAGGCGGGGGAAAATCTCCTCGCAGGCAAAGCGCTGCATCTCTTCGGTGAATGTGGACATGACATCCGTGGCGAGCACGACGTTATATCCATGCTCATGAGCCGCCCTGGCGGTAGATTCCACGCCCAGATTGGTCGCGATTCCGCCCAGTACAATGGTCGAGATACCGCGTCGTCTTAACTGAAGATCGAGATCCGTGCCGTAGAAGGCACCCCATTGCCGCTTCGTGACACACAGATCGGTCGGTTCGGCAAGCCCGTCGACCAGTTCAGCCCAGTCTGGTGCGAAGCCGCCAGGCGGTGAAAAGGAGCGATCGACAACCGCATGCACGGCATCGGCAAAATCAGGCGCGAACGCTACATTAACCAAAATGACCGGAGCCCCGGCGCTCCGGAAGCGGGCTGCGAGTTCTTTCGATCGCTCAACAATCAAAGCACCCGGTGTGGGAGCCAGGGGAAGCCCCGTAATGCCCTTCTGGAGATCGATCAGGACGAGAGCCGTCTTGGTGGCTGGGAGTGAAATCATGGCAAGACCTTCCCTGTTGACGTTTGACCGTCATCCCGAACCGTTGTCCGGAACACGCGGAAACGTTAGTAAGTTGAGTAGGCACTCAATCAGGAGCATTATTTGAGGATGGACTCAAATTCGTCAAGGGGTAAACGGACATCTCTTCAACCGCAGCGCGCGGCTGGGCGTCAGCGCGTTGAGGAATTACTGGAGGCCGCGTCCGGCCTCATGGCGGAACGAGGGTACGAAGCGACGACCATGGCGGAGATCGCCGCGCGCGCCGGGGCAAAAGTCGGCTCGCTCTATCGTTTCTTTCCAAACAAGGAGGCGGTGGCTGACGCTCTGGTGCAACGGCACATCGCTGTTCTGGAAGACGAATATGCCGCACTCGCCAAACGTGCTACTACGCTATCCCCAGACGCTCTGGCGGACGTCCTGATCGAATTGCTTGTCACGCTTCATCCTCGTGTGAAATCCCTGTCCGCGCTGATGGAAGCACGGACTGACAAGATGGAGATCCGCGAACGTGCGCGCGGACATGCGATAGCCGGGATTGCGGCGGCACTTCGTGTCTGTGCGCCAGGCCTGGATGAGGCGTTGGCGAAAGATATCGCGGCCGTCGTTCTAAACATTATGAAAGTGCTGCGCAGCATGCTGGCGAAGGACGCCCCCACGACATCTGGCGCGCCTGACGAATTGCGACAGATGCACCGTCTCTATCTAACGGACCGGCTGCAGCCGTTTCGGCGTAATCCAGACGGTATAACGGACGCAGAGCCATAATTTTGCGGATTGGTGCAGCCAGGGTTTCAAACACCAATTTCATCGCACCTCAAGTGAGGATGCTAAATGGATGCGAGAAAGCCGGGGAGAACTAACACAGTTTTGACGCGAAAATCTCGTGCCCGGCAATGGCCAATTGCTTAGCAGGTAGGCGGCAGTCGCCTCATGGAAGACATTCAGGTTGTTTCATCACTTTTCGCATAGCGGACATCGTTCTCTATCGGGCTAGCTGTGAGGTGTCGGTAATGCTGGCGGCCATCATCGGGAACCCATCCTAGGTACCGATCAAGCTTCGGAATGATATGCTCATCAACGACGCGTTCAGCGCCGGGTCCGGCGGATCCCGCTGCAGGCAACCCCCTCGGGACTGGTGATTGTTCTCTTTATGTTTTATGGCTATGAGAGCTACGAAGCGACCGAGGATTGCATGTTCATAGCTTAGCTCAACCCTGCCCCTTTCTTACTGGCGGAGACCGCAGAGTGGGCTTGCGCTATGTGCTCGACAATGGATGTGAAGGGGATTCTCCGAATCTGCTGCTCCTGTGAAGGTGAACGCTGGGGGAAAGAACAGGAGCAAGTATGACTAACACTATAAGGCGCGTAGGCATTCACGACATTCGCAAGAGTCTCAATGGACTTGAAATCGTTTTGGGACCGGAATTCATGCAGGTGAACGAGACAACATGTCGCGTTGTAGACGGACTCAACGACATATATACTCGTCGCTCGTCAAAGGCGCATGGCTGCTTCTCGGACGACACTGACAACTACCCCACCTCTGAATACTTCGACGCCTATTTCCATGCCGACGACTTCGGGGACTTCAACACGTTCACGAGTCAAATGATGACCACGTTGCTCGCGAAGGCGCGCAGCGTGCCCAACGCGGGCGCTGGCCATGTTTTCTTCGCCCACTTTGAGCGCGACGGCCGCGAGTTCATGCTGATCGCGATCGTCAACGAGAAGCTGGGCGCGATGCTGACTAACGCGTTCTCGGTACAGGACGTGCGCCATCTTGACCTCGAAGGGTTCCGATTCGCCGGTCGCGTCGACATGACATCGTGGCGCGCGGGTGAGGATCGCTACATCGGCTTCCTGCGCGGACGAGGCGACGTCGCGGAATACTTCAAAGAGTTCCTCGCCTGCGTCTCCTCGACGACGGCAAAGCAAAGCACGGATGAACTCGTCACCGCACTGAGGAACTATGCTGATGACCAAGGGATGGAGGTTGCCAAGCGCGATAACTTCCTCGCTCGGGCGCGAGCGACGCTCGACGAGACAGCCCGGAGCGGCGGGCAGGTCGACTTCCAAAGTCTCGCAAACGTGCTTGTCCCCAGCGAACCGGAACTTCTGGCGGAATTCCTAGGCGACCCCGACCGTGGCCTGAGCGACGGTTTTACGCCGAACCGCCGGATTCTTGGCACGCTTGTGAAGTTCCGTGCGCGTACGCCTCTCTGGTCGATCGAAATCGATCGGGCTGCTATCGCGAAGGGCGAAGTTGTTTTTGATCCTAAGGACCGCACTTTGACGATCACGCAGGTTCCCGCCGAATTCGCCGAGGAACTGCGTGCGGAATACGAAGTCCATGCCGAGGATTAGGTTCGACGAACTCCTCTCCGTCTACCGCAACACCGAGTTCGGGGACGGCGACGAGCCCTCTAGGCTGACGGTCGCCTCTGAGGACCTAGTGGCGCTGCTTACGCGCCTCGAGACTGATGAGGACGCTGCTAAGGACGCCGACGTGGCGCTCTTGGACGAGATTGGCAATGTCGCCGTCGGCTCGGTCGTCCACATCCGCATCGGTTCACCGCGCGTGGGACTAGGCGTGCTCGCCAAGAACGTCAACAAGCTTCTAGCGCCGCCAGCTGCGAAGATGAAGGAGCCGGCGAACTACTATCTAGTCGATCCACCCTATGCCTCCTCCGATGCCGCCGCGCCGGATATCATTGTCCTCTATCGAAAGGTGCTCGAACTGGTTGCGCTCCTCTCTGAAACCGCAACCTTTCAGGACGAAACCAAGGCCGAACTCGTGCTCGTGAAGGACGAGAAAATCGTCGTGCCCGTTCGCTACATGGCCGACGATCTTGCGAAGCTCGACGTCGCGGCTGCAGATCGCCTTTTGACCCAGATGGCCGATGAGCTTCATCGCGACCAGAAGCTCGAAATCCTGTTCGAGGCGCTTGTCGACCTCTGCTCTGGCCAGCAAGCGACGACCCGGTTCCAGTTTATCCTGCGAAACCTCGACGAACTTGGCGACGCGGTGCGGAAAGGCTACCGGCTCTTCGCATCAAACTTCTCTTACTCGAAGATCCGCAGCGAGATCGAGGATGCTCGCATCGACTTTGCCCAGAAGATTCACAAAACGATCGTCGATGTGCAGGGCCAGTTACTCGGCATCCCCATTGCGACGGTGGTGGTCGCCTCGCAGATGAAGGCACCGACCGCATGCGGCGTTGAGCCGTGGGTCAACTATGCGGTGCTAGTTGGCGCTTGGATCTTCGTCATCCTGCTGACTGTAGCGATCATAAACCAGTTGCTCACGCTTAACGTCATCAAGAGTGAGGTCGATCGCCAGAAGGAGAAACTCAAGAATGACTTCCCGGCCGTCAGCGACGATTTCGTGAAGACGTTCGGATCGCTCGGTCGCCGTATTTGGTGGCATCGGATTGGACTGTGCGTCGTAATCCTCATTGGCCTCGGTGCACTGTGGCTCACGAACCACACCTACGACCACGTCACGGCGGTCCCGGTGCCGGCCTGCGCGACAAGTAAGACGGGTGCCAGCTCGCCGGCGTCGGCGATGCCTAGCGTTCCATCTTTTGTTGCGATACCGAAATCGGCTCAGACAGAGCCTCCTACGATAAAGAATCATCCGAGAGGGGCCGCAATGCCGGCCCATCACTGAGGGAAGCTTTGGGCCGGAGCTTACAGCTCGCGGCCTGTTGCTCGGCGGCGGGGCAGTGGCCGCAGATCTAACTTCCATCCAGCCGTTAGCGAGTTGAAACGTTTGGAAAGTCCCAAACGGGGCGTTCAAGGAGGGGCGTGGTTCGATAACGTCGAAATAAGCAGACTAGCGGGAAACGGCTCGGCTCAAGCTCATCGTTTTGGCCACCTTCAGCTGCACCTTGCGGGTACAGGCCCACAAGCGCCTGCTGCTCGCTGATCACCGCGCTGAACAGGCGCTCATAGGCGTCCTCGCGCTCGACCTGCAGTGCCTTCCGCCGTTCTGCGGCCCCGTTCGCATCTTCGAGCGCCTTGCGCAGCGCCGCGAGCGCACCGTTTTCCGACGCGATCCGCTTCGATAGGGCCGCATATTGGCTTCGCACCACGGTGTCCGCGCTGATCAACCCTTCAAGCCGGCTCATCTCGGCGCGCAGGATCGCGACCGTTTGCGCGGTCAGATCCGCACCGTCCATTATCAGTGGGGCCATGGGGACACCTGGCGGGGGCGGCGCTGGCGGCACGCCCTCGATCTTGGCGATCTCCCCATCGACCCGGGCCAGATATCGCAACAGCGAAGCATCGACATCGCCTTGGAAGACGAGAAGGGACTCGTCCCACTGCGTCGTCGAGAGCCCGGAATTTTGATGGCGCGACTGAACCTCGCGCAGAATCTCCGGCGCTTTGGTCGCCTTGGTGCGCCGGACCTCATCTTGCATCGCGACGAAGGTACGACGTTGCGCGGCATAGGCCTGCGACGCCGTAAGTCGCCCCTGCAGGGCAGTGTTTAGCGCGGCATGGCGCTTGGCCTGCTGCTCCGTCCCCTTCACGACCAACTTGGCGAGGTCGGCGTTGTAGCCCGCGATCAGATTCTCCCTCTGCTTGATCTGGGCTTCAAAGGATTGAACCAACGCCTCCTTCTCAAGTTCATCGGCGATGCGGTTGGAGGTCGCCCCGATCGCCTCGACTTCTCGCTCGCGCGCTAATTGGAATCGGTGAGTGCGATGTCCGCGCAGGGTTTCGAAGTCGAGAGCACCCTCTCGCCCTTCGACCGGGTGCGCCTCGAAAATCACGCGCTCGATTTCGTGAAGCAGGCCTTCGGACGCGCCAGCGGCCGAGCACAAATCCTCAACGAATTGCTGCGACAGATACCGCGCGCTCGGATAGGAGAATGGATTGTTCGCGTCGCGACCGTCGAGATGCCGCGACACCACTGCGCCGGCAGCCCGCGTCAGCTTGACCCGGCCCTCTCCGACCAGCGGCTTCGCGCGCGAGAGGAATGAAGGGCTGACGCCGTCCTCATCCTCCCAGACCGCAGACGACACGGAATCACACCCTGCGGCGATCATGGCAGCAAGGGCGGTCTTACCCGATCCGCGCGCGCCGATGATCGCTACCAGTCCCGCATTCAGCGGGATCGATATAGGCCTGGCGCAAGGCATCGAACGTCACCGCGCCTTTGATCCATGTAAAGCGGTCCTGAACCGGCTGTCCGACGGTCGCATTATCATGTGCGTCGCTACCGTGCAGGCACGGCTTGCAGCCATTATATCGCCGCGTCAGCTCTTCGACGGTAACGCCGCGTTGGCCGGTCCAGAATTCGCGCTGTGCAACGCTGCTCGCGAAGATGATATGCGCAAATTTCTCGATTTCCTGCCGAATGGTGGCATCGGCGGCCTGACGCACCCCCAGGTGCCGTCCCCCTCTGCGCCTGCCACTGCGATCAGTACGTTGGACTGCGCCCATTCACTCGACTCGTACACTCTGCGCAACTGGTCGAAATCGACTTTGAACTGTGTCGCGCCAACTGCGAGCGCCGCGCGATCATCGGTGGCCGTGGCGTCTACTCTTCGGCCGAGCCTGATCAACCCCTCACGGGTGCAATCGAACACATCGCCGAATGCCGAGAACTGAAGGCGGGTCAGCAGTAAACGGACCTCGACCATATGGTTCGGATCTTCCGGGCTGACCAGAAGATGCATATTCACGAAACCGGTCTTCGCCGCGACGCTCAGCCGCAGTTCGATATTAGGGAAAATCAGTGAAACGTTCGGAAGCCGGCCCGCATCCTTATGCAGCCAAACCTGCTCGTAGGTCTCAGTCAAATAATAGTCGGTGACGCCTACCGCCTCGATTGTGGGTGAGCACGATTCGATGTTCGACAGGTAGGTCTCCCAAGCCCCAACCCCACCGAACTGGTTGTTGAGGACCGTCCCCGGCGTATGAATGTGTGGCTCCCATCGCCGCCACTCAGATCCTCTCGTCAGCATAAACCCCACATCTATCGAATGGCTTGTTCATCACTAAAAATATGGCGGAAGCCAATAGTCAATGTGGATGGGTCCAAGTATACAACTATACAACGCGGCATTTTTTCTAGTGTAGGTCACGTTGACAAAAGGCCTATACGGTCTGCCTGAGATCTGATTCACTTTGTATCTGTAGGACAGCAAGCAGAGAGAACAGGCATGGCACGAGGGGATCTGACGGATCGGGAATGGGCGATGATTGGTCCGCTTTTGCCTCCTGAACGTGGACGGTGGGCCCGTCCAGCGGGAGACAACCGCCGGTTTCTCAATGGTATGCTGCATGTTTTGCGAACGGGTTGTCCGTGGCGGGACATGCATGAGCGCTACGGCAAGTGGAACTCGGTTTATGTCCGGTTTCGCCGTTGGGCTGAACAGGGCGTGTGGGATGCCCTGCTGCAAACCCTGGTAGACCTTGGCCTGACGGATAACTGGCAGCATATGATCGACAGTACCGTGGTTCGTGCCCATTCCCAGGCCACTGGGGCAAAAGGGGGGCTCATTCGGAGGCTTTTGGTCGATCACGCGGCGGCTTTACGAGCAAAATCCATGCCCGATGTGACACTCAGGGACGCCCTCTCGGCTTTGTCCTTACCGGAGGCCAGGTCTCGGATTACAAAGCCACAGACGCCCTGATGACGCTGCCTGTCCCGAGCCCCAAAGCCATGCTGGCCGACCGGGGCTATGACAGTGACAGTTTCCGCCAGGATCTGCTGATGCATGGGATACTGCCGGTCATTCCATCACGCAAAGGCCGCAGCACTCCACAAAACACTGACTGGCGGCGTTACAGGGACCGTAACCGCATCGAGCGCATGTTCAACAAACTCAAGCAGATGCGCCGCATCGCAACCCGCTACGACAAGACTGCCTTGTCCTTCATGAGTTTCCTCAATATCGCCGCAGCAAGGCTCTGGATTAGGTCTTTTGTCAACATGACCTAGTGCGATGTACGATCTGTGTTGTTTCCGTGGTTAAAAGGAAAGGTCAGTATCTCCTCTTTTCGAGTCTGCGGGTGGACACACGGCAATCAGTCGATAATGAGACGCGTAGTTGTTAGACAGATGTGCGCGGGCGAATGATTAATTCTGGCGAAATCCTCCATTCAAAGCACGATCGGCGAACAACGCATTTTAATAGGAAGGCATCATGAACAGGAGCTGACAGGCGTCAGTCGCCCTCGCTCCAGCCGTTCGATGCGGCCCTTCTAAATCCTGGAAGCGGTCATTCGTTCACGCTGCGACTGAACTTCGGTTGTCGTGCAGAGAGCGTTTTGAGGCGTTTGCTCACACGATCCTTTTCGATGCGGCGTTCACATCGAAGTCACAGCACTGCCTGAATGCCCGGCCAGAGAAGTCGCACAACGACCAGCCCGTCTCACGCCTGCACGAACTCCTTCCCTGGAACTGGAAAAATACCCGTCACGCCAATCATACACAGGTCGCCTGATTCAGGCCCGTGGTCCTCGCCGGATGCTTACGGTTTGCCTCTGGCTGTTACCTTCCATGGTTTCTGCCATACCGTTTCTACAAAACTGCGAAACGTAAAAGCAGATATCCGCGAGATATGGATTGATGCCCTCCTTGGTCATGAGGCAAGCCATAAATCCATGGGAACCCTAAACTACACATCAGGGATTGATGTTGAAAACCTACGCGATGTCATGGAGTGTTTGAAATATAAAAACTTGGGAGTGTCATATGATGGATAAAGAAAGTACATTTAGGCAGGAAGGTTTCCTGTCAAAAGAACATAATCAAAATAACAAAATTCAAGACGAAAATGCACATGCTTTCGAATTCTTGCGAGACATAAATACCATGATGATGGAAATGTCTACAAAATTTCCAAACACGGCAATAGCTAAGAACATTGTTGCTCATGCGCTTATGTTTCGAGTAATTCAGTCTTTGCAAGCAATAATATCATTGCTTAACGTTGGATATAGAGCAGAAATATTCTCTATAATAAGAATGATGCAGGAATCATACTTATTTTTAGCATTGCACGTAAAGAATGAAAAAAAATTACATGAAATACTACATGGCGATGAATATGGCTTCAAATTAAAAATGCATACCGCAATTTCCAATGCGCCTGAATACTCAGATTATCATGAGATAACAAAAGAATCAGAGGTACGACTTCGAGAACAAATGAGCGATGAGAAAACTTATTTTGGTTACGAAAGTAAGTCGAAAACTGCCTCAATAACTGCTGTATACAATGAAACATCTACCGAACAAAATTCAATATCCATCTATCGAGATTATTTGCTTATAAGCAACACATATTGCCACGTATCGATAAATTCTCTTTGTCAGCATGTTCAAAAAACTCAAGAAGGTACTACTCTTTTATTTCGACCTGCAAATAAAGGAGAGATATGGGAGGCTGTTATGTATGCTTCTAAGGCTTGCACTGCTTTCTCGGGGATCATAAACAAATCCTATTTGAATGGATTATATTCGGAAGAGTTGAAACAGTTATACAGATATATGGAAAGCATATTGAGAGATAACGGAGTCATAAAATAAAAAAGGGATAGATTTCTCTATCCCTTACAAATCCGTGATATACTACTTTAAGAGCCCGATCCGAAAGTTTTTCAACCCTGACAATACCTTGCTGTCCGTCGTGTGAGCATGCGGATTGAGGCGATCAAGGTCCACGCGGTTGAGGAAGCAATGGATTGTTCCCAATCTTTGGCGAGCCGCCTGCACCGTCTCAGCCAGGCGAATGTCCGTTCAACCACCCAGCGGCGCGGGGTAATCCCCCCATTTTTAACGGGGTGCATCCGTAGAATTTACTCGATCATTTTCAGTTTCATGGCGGGAGTGATGCCGCCGATGCCTATATTTGGACGGTCGTTGTTGTAAGTCCAGAGCCATTGCGTGGCGAAGTCCTGCGCCTCCTCAATGGCTTCAATGATATATTGGTCCAGCCATTCGTGCCTGACTGTACGATTGTAGCGCTCGATATAGGAGTTCTGCTGCGGCTGTCCCGGTTGGATATGCTTTAGGATAACCCCTTGTTTCGCAGCCCATTCCAGGAGTTTCCCGCTGATATACTCAGGGCCGTTGTCGACCCTTATTGCGCCTGGCTTCCCACGCCATTCGATGATTCGGTCGAGGCTCCGGATCACGCGTTTGGCGGGCAGGGAAAAGTCGACCTCGTGTCGCGCCACCGCGTTCCCGGCCATCTCGCGACGTTGAGATGGTCACGTCATTTTTTTCCAAGAGCCTACTTGAGCAGGTCGGCCTGCATGCTGAGGTCTGCATACATCCGCTTCAGCCGACGGTTCTCATCTTCCATGGCCTTCATCTGGCTGATCAGCGAGGCATCCATCCCACCATATTTCACACGCTATTTGTAAAACGACGCGCTGCTTATACCGTGCGCCCGGCATAACTCGGCCACAGGCATCCCGCCTTCGGCCTCACGCAGAATCCCAAAGATCTGCGCCGCAGTATATCGACTTGTCTTCATTCGGAATCTCCTCGTTCATCTTGACGAGAAAATTCTACTTTTGAACACCCTTACTTTCAGAGGGGATTATCAAGCACTAACCGTAGAAACCCTGTGTTGCATGAATGACCCTCGCCATGTAATTGTGCTCGGCATCGGACCTTCCGCTTGCCCCCCATGGCGGTCCAAGAACACTATTGTCGCAACATCAGTTCCGCCATGTCATCCAGCCGCGCCTTATGACGCTGCCAGTCCGGCATCACGCGTTCCAGCAGCGCCCAGAACGCTGAACCGTGATTGTGCTCCTGCAAATGACAGAGTTCATGCAAGATCACATAATCGATGCAGTCCCGTGGGGCTTTGATCAGATGTGGGTTCAGCGTGATGGTGCCCCCAGGTGAGCAGTTGCCCCACTGAGTCTGCATCATCTGAAGTTTCAGAACGGGGGGCGTTGTCACCCACAGTGTTGTGGGGAGGAGAGCGTCCAGACGTGTCCGAAACACTTCCTGTGCCCGCGTAAAATACCACAGTTCCAGCAGCTTCTGAATGCGCAGGGCATGGCGCTCCTGCACAGACACCTCCAGTCGTCCCCGCAACATCCGCACGGTCTCGGGTGTATCAGGCTGATGATGCACTTTCAGCAGATGCCGCCGCCCCAGATAGAAATGGCTTTCCCCGCTGACATAGGCGCGCGGCGTGGCATGTTCCTGCACCGCCCGAAAATCCCGCAGTTTCTGCCAGATCCAGCGTGTTTTCTGGTGGAGCGCCTTCTCCAGATCAACATCTGAGGTGCCTTCGGGAACAACCACCTGCACAGTCAGGTCCGGATGCACCTTGATGCGCAGCGTCGTGCCGGGGCGGGGACGCGGGATCAGGTTCACGCGGATTCGTTCCCCCCCATAGGTCAGGAGGCGAGTGGGAGTTTCTTCCATGCTCAGCCGCGTTGGGTATCAGCAGGCCCAGCCCGCATGATCTGGATGACCTGCTCAATGATCTCCTGCGCCTTGTCCACGCCAAAGCCCGCTTTCTGGCCAGTGCTGAACAGGAGCGGAAGCAGTTCCTTCCTGACTGCTTTTTCCATATCCGGTCGGCTGAGCGAGTTCTCCCGCACAGCCTTGTCCACAACGGTGTCAATCTGGAACGCCAGATCAATCCAGCGCTGGTTTTCCTCATCCGTCTGCTTATGATTGAAGATGGCCGCGAGTGTTTTTAGAAACACGCCATAATAGGCCTGCGCATGACGATGGCCGTCAAATACGGACGGAATGTTTTCCAGCTTGCGGTTGGCCACCTGTTCCTCAAACTCCTGAAACAGCATGAACTGCTTGAGCGGATGGTCGAACAGGTTTTCCGCTTCTGCGATCACCTTGCGCAGCAGGGCCGAGAACGCTTCCTTGGCATAGGGATCGTCCTGCATCTCGTGATCGATCATTTTCGTCACACGGGTGCGGATCAGATCCGTCTCGTTGCGGGTTTTCTCTTCGCTCCAGTTTTCGGGCTCGTTGTCTTCCGGCTTCTGACCCATCTTGCCGACCGCATACAGGCCCTGGGACTCATGGACCTTCACGCCCGCTACATGCCGGTCCAGCAGCTTTTTCACTTGCTCGGCATACTGGTCGAAGTCCACGGTTTCACCGGTATCCTGCATGACCATCTGGCGCAGGCTGGTCATCTGCTTCAGGGTCTCCTTGTAGGTGGCGCGATCTTTTTCCGTGAAGCTGGTGTCTTCAAAGAACGCCACGGATTGCAACGCCACTTTCAGACAGGCGGCAAACTTTGTCAGGGCTTCATAGAAATCATCCCGGCGCTTGAGGTTCACGTCCACCATCTGGCCGTGTTCCTCCATCATGCGCGGCATCAGCACAGCACGAAGCTGCTGGAGGTCACTTCTGTTCTTCAGGCCTTCAAAAATGGCCCAGAGCGCTTTGTGCAAAGCGGGGAGTTCCCGGTATTCCGTGCTCATCTGGCTATACAGCCCGGCAATGTCCTTCGGGTCATACCCGCCGACATTCTCCGCCGCCAGCTCGTCATATCGGGTCAGTGTGGTGTCCAGTTCAGCCAGAATGCCCCGATAATCAATCAGAAGCCCATGCTTCTTCTGGTCATGCAACCGGTTCACGCGCGCAATGGCCTGCAACAGATTGTGCTGCTTGAGAGGCTTGTCGATATAGAGCACCGCGTTCTTCGGTTCATCAAAACCGGTCAGTAGCTTGTCGACCACGATGATCAGCCTGAGGTCCGGGTCTTTCTCAAAGCGCTCAATAACGCCGCGTGTGTAATCCTCCTCGCTCTGGCTGCCGACATTGTTTTTCCACCAGTCCTGAATTTCCGGCTGCCTGCGCTCATCCACTTCCGTATGGCCCTCCCGCGTGTCGGGCGGACTCATGACGATAGCACTCTCGAACAGACCGACCTCATCCAGATACTGCTTGTAGCGGATGGCGGAGAGCTTGCTGTCAC
>NZ_JOPI01000172.1:0-507 GCF_002153695.1 Acetobacter sp. DsW_059 | reverse complement strand
CTCTGGTATCAGATGCCGGGCATGTATACGCCGGCGGATCATCTGTTAGTGACTCTATTATTGCCGGGAACTCGCAGGATGGAAATGGTGATACATTCTACATTAATAGTGGGGGTGTAATTACCAGTGCTTACGTTGGCTCGGCAGCAGCCCTGATCGTACAGGCAGGAGGAACATCTATTGCTACAACATTAGAAGCTGGATCTACCTACGATGTTCTGCAGGCTGAATCGGAAATTTGTTTTTTGCCGGGTAGTTTGATTAAAACTCCATCGGGCATAACTCCGGTTCAGGACTTATCCATGAACGATGAAGTTATTGCGTATGTTAATAGTATTGAAGTGATACGGCATATCACGTGGGTTGGCCGATCATATTGTACTGTGCGCCCTCATTTACCAGATGATGAAGCGGGCTACCCTGTGCGTATTCTGAAAAATGCCGTGGCTGAGGGTGTGCCATTTAAAGATATGCTGATTACCTCAGAGCATTGTCTGTTTTTTGATG
>NZ_JOPI01000171.1:0-431 GCF_002153695.1 Acetobacter sp. DsW_059 | reverse complement strand
CTCATGCTCATGCTCATGCTCATGCTCATGCTCATGCTCATGCTCATGCTCATGCTCATGCTCAAAAGCATTTTTTAATTCTACGGAGTTTCCATGAGGTGTGCATAAATATGCCTGCCTCCACTCATTAACTCGATTTTTAATATCGCTATCATTTATATTTATAGTATTAAGTAGAAAAATATCAATATTTAAAAGCCATCTTTTATAATAATTTTCAGTTATAGATTCCTCCTTTGATTTTAAATGTATTTTTTCAAGTATAGAAAATGACTCTGACCATTCTGACCATGTAAAAAACCCTTTTCTAACCATCAAAACTACAGTTGCAAATGCTTCTAATTGCCAGGGCTCATCAAAAGATGATTCAATATTTTTTTCAGAGTTTAAGAAGTTATGTTTCATTTATTTTTCTCCAAATAAGATTCCCA
>NZ_JOPI01000170.1:0-478 GCF_002153695.1 Acetobacter sp. DsW_059 | reverse complement strand
CTCTGGTATCAGATGCCGGGCATGTATACGCCGGCGGATCATCTGTTAGTGACTCTATTATTGCAGGGAATTCGCAAGACGGAAATGGTGATACATTTTATATCAATAGCGGGGGGTATGTAGGAGGGAATACTGTAGTTGGTTCTGGCGCTACGCTGGATGCAACAGCAGGCAATGCTATAATTGTTAGTCCTGTTAATGTAGAAAATGGCGGGACGTTAAAGATTACATCTGCAGGCCAGACTTTAGGGAGCCAGAAGGAAAATAGTGGCATTGCAAATACAGATCCCACGGTCAGTTATCCGGAGGCACCATCAGGAGCTTCTATTGTAAGTGGCGGTTACTGGATTGCCATAAAAGGCAGTGACGGAATAACATACTACGAATCTGCTACCGGAACAGGCAGTAGTGCTGCTCCGATAGCCGGAGCCACAAAATATACCGGTCCCATCATTATTTCCAGAGGAAGCCTTACTGT
>NZ_JOPI01000169.1:0-598 GCF_002153695.1 Acetobacter sp. DsW_059 | reverse complement strand
CTCCGATAGCCGGAGCCACAAAATATACCGGTCCCATCATTATTTCCAGAGGAAGCCTTACTGTTGCTTCCGGCGCGGTTGCCTCCGGTGCTTATATCTCAGGCGGCTATAATAATCTCTATATTCTGTCCGGAGGAATTCTGGAATCCTCCGTGAATGTTAACGGATGGACATATGTAAGCAGCGGAGGCATTTCATCCGATAATACTCTGGTATCAGATGCCGGGCATGTATACGCCGGTGGGTCTGCTGTATCAACTACGTTTCTGGCAGGTAATTCTTCTGATGGTGGCAGTGATACTTATTATATAGATAAAGGCTCTTTCATTAGCGGGAATACCATTAATGGATCAGGAAGTATATTAAACATCAACTCTCAGGCTAATATAGAACAGCCTATTACCTATTATATTACGGAGCCGCACCCTGGATATCTGTCTGCAAATACGGTAAGTGGTGGTTACTGGATTGCTATAAAAGGCAGTGACGGAATAACATACTATGAATCTGCTACCGGAACAGGCAGTAGTGCTACTCCGATAGCCGGAGCCACAAAATATACCGGTCCCATCATTATTTCCAGAGGAAGCCTTACTGT
>NZ_JOPI01000022.1:0-712 GCF_002153695.1 Acetobacter sp. DsW_059 | reverse complement strand
AGCAAGGTGATGGCGAGAGTTACCCCGCCACCACCGACTATCATGCCAAGTTCAAAGTCAGGCATTATTTCCTTAGTAGCCAGTTCTGCAGGTAAGGATTCAGTTATTCGGAAAATCCGAATAACTGCCTTGTCTGGTTAGTATGAAATATAAGATTAAGTCGTAAGGCTGCCCTGCTCTGTCAGTCTGTAAACGCTGTCGTAGTCTTCTCTTTCCATGAGAAACAATACAGCGTTTTCAGTAATACCAACGCCATGCTGGTTACATAAATCTGTGAGGGCACTTAGGAAATTTGAGTAACGATCCTTATCTGGCATGATTGTTTACCCCCTGTTACGCACTCTGAATGGCTTCGTTATCGGCTTTGCATTTAGCAAAGATTGCTTCAAGCTCTGCCGTGGTCGGACCGGTGCCTGATTTGGTCTGATTGATCGCGCTGATCACCGTCTCGTAAATCTCCGGCCCGTATTTCTCTGCCAGCTCGAAAACAGTTCCTGCTACGCCAAGAATCGCACTGATTGCTGCTGCGTCCATGATTATTTGCTCCCTGCAAGGGCGGTGCATTCCGCCGGTGTTGTTCCTGTTTTCACGCCACTCCAGCAGGCCGTGAAGGATGCGAGGTCAGTCTGCGCTGCAGCAACGGCTGTCTCTGTGATGCTGTCGCCATTCTGAACTGAGGTGTTCAGCGTGCTCAGCTCATTGAAAACTGTCT
>NZ_JOPI01000168.1:0-6203 GCF_002153695.1 Acetobacter sp. DsW_059 | reverse complement strand
CGGTAAGCCTGTGAATCACAATCTCTCGCTCAGTTCAATAAATTAACAGGTCCTGAGCCTAGGTGTTTAGTCCCGTGGTTTGATGGTGTAGTATTTTCACGAGAGTGGAAGGACGCCTTATGGGACAGATACGTCATGGGAGCGCCACGACCACGCACGCCGTGCGGGCAGCAATACAGCGATCGCAGGCTTCGCTCGCGACGCTGAGCAGGGAGTTCGGGATCAACCCGAAAACAGTTGCAAAATGGCGGAAGCGTCAAACGGTTGAGGATCAGAAGACAGGTCCTAAAGAGCCGCGATCCACGGTTCTGTCCGAGACGGACGAAGCGATGATCGTGGCGTTTCGCCGGCATACGTTGCTGCCGCTGGATGACTGTCTTTATGCCCTGCAGGCCAGCATCCCTCATCTGACACGCCCGGCTCTGCATCGCTGCCTGCAGCGCCACGGGATATCCCGGCTTCCGGATATCGAGGGAGACAAGCCCAGACGACAGCGTTTCAAACGCTATCCCATCGGCTTTTTTCACATCGATATTGCCGAGGTCCAGACTGCTGAAGGCAAGCTGTACCTCTTCGTCGCCATCGATCGGACCAGCAAATTCGCTGTCACACAACTGGTTGAGAAAGCCGATCGGAAGACCGCCTGGGAATTCCCCGAATATCTCCTGAGCATCATTCCTTATCGGATCCATACCATTCTGACCGATAATGGCATCCAGTTCGCTGATCAGCCTCGTAACCGCAATATGGCCTGGTCTCGCCCCATGCGCTTCGACATGATCTGCGAAGCTCATGAGATCGAACATCGTCTGACGAAACCCAGTCATCCCTGGACGAACGGTCAGGTTGAGCGGATGAACCGGACAATCAGGGAAGCAACCGTCAAACGCTTCCATTACGACAGTCATGAGCAGTTAAGGACACACCTCAGCGATTTCATGGCGCCTATAACTTCGGGCGGAGACTCAAGACCCTGAACGGCCTCACCCCTTATGAATACGTCTGCAAAATCTGGACTTCAGAGCCAGAAAGATTCATCATCAATCCAACCCATCAAGCCACGGGACTAAACACCTAAGGGCAGAGAGAGACATTGCCTCTCTCTGCCCTTAGCATTTTTATTGCGTTACGGTTATAATCAGGCGACGCAGGGTTTCTACCATGTCCAGCACCTGTTCTTCTGTTGCAATAAATGGAGGGGCCAGAGAGAACGTGTCGCCCGTGCAGCGAAGCAGCAGCCCATTCTGCATACCCAGTTCAAAAAGAGCACTCCCTCTTTTTCCAGGGGAATCTGCTTCTGGCACAAGGTCGATACCCGCGGTCAGGCCAAAATTACGCACATCCCTGACGCCAGGCAGATCACTCAGGCTGTGCACAGCCTTCTCCAGCACCGGTTCGAGACCACGTACATGCGTTAGCAGTGAGTCCTCTTCCATAATATCGAGCACAGCATGACTAACAGCCGCGGCAATCGGGTGACCTGAATATGTGTAGCCATGAGCAAACTCAATCGCCTCTTCAGGACCGGTCATAAATGTCTCGTAGATATCCTTGCTGATCAGCACGCCTCCCATTGGCACAATGCCGTTGGTTACTGCTTTAGCAAAGGTGATCATATCCGGTTTGACGTTAAAACGCCGGGATGCAAAATTTTCTCCCATACGACCAAAACCTGTAATTACTTCATCAAAAATCAGCAAAATACCGTGTTTTGTGCATATCTCGCGTAAACGCTCCAGATACCCGACCGGAGGCACCACAACGCCTGTTGACCCCTGTACCGGCTCAACAATAACGGCAGCTATCGTTGAGGCATCGTGTAGTGCGACAAGACGCTCCAGATCTTCAGCATAGTCGGCACCCCATGTGGGCTGACCTTTTGAAAAGGCCATTTTTGAGTGGTCATAGGTGTGCCGCAAATGATCAACACCATTCAGCATACCGGCAGCAAACATTTTTCTGTTAGATACAATGCCGCCAACCGATATGCCACCAAAGCCAACGCCATGATAAGCACGTTCGCGCCCGATCATACGAAAGCGTCCGCCCTCACCTCTTAAGCGGTGGTAGCCCAAAGCAAGTTTGAGGGCTGTATCAACGGCTTCGGTCCCTGAATTGGCAAAAAATACATGGTTCAGGTTTTCAGGGGCCATATCGGCAAGACGTTTAGCCAGGCGAACAGCAACCGGATGGGCCATCTGAAATGATGAGCAATAATCAAGCTCTTCGGCCTGATTTTTCAAAGCTTCCACGATGTGTGGTACGGCATGCCCTAGCGGTGTGCACCACAGACCAGATAACGTATCAAAAAGTTTTTTTCCGTCAGGGGTATAATAATAAGCCCCTTTAGCAGAGGAAATTATGCGCGAACCGGCCTGTTTTCTGACATGACGGTTTGCGGTAAATGGCATCCAGTATGAGCCATCTTTCAAAGCATCTTCGCAATTAAACTCGTTAGATAAATGTACCATCATGCACCCTTTAGTTATGCGACCTGTCATTTCAGGTCTTTTACGTGCAACTGTCTGTAAATGTTTTAGCTTTGAGACAATGAGTATTTATACAGAAATTTTTATATAAAGAAATCAGACTTTGTCATGATGCATCATGAATATGATGAAAAAGTTATATTATTAATTATTGAAAATTATGCATACAACAGGCTGCAAATATGCAATATTTGCATACCTTCCCTAAAGAGCCTCTTATTTCTCAAATAACACTATAAAGGGATCGCATGCTGACTCATTTCATGTCACTTTTTGCTGATGCAACGCTTTTTGTACTTCTGCCCTGGTTATTGTGGCAGCTTACACTTAAAAACCTGCCTATCGCTGTTTTGCCTATTCTTGTCGGCATGGTGCTGGCCGTCTGGCATGTACCTGTCAGTACAATGGGTATCCCCTCTCTTTATGGGGACTATATTGGCTGGGTTGCTGTACTGGTTCTGGCGTTTACAGCCGGGCTCGAAATGTGGCAGCACCCTGACGAGCATGACAGTCAGAACGCTCTGCCCCAGCCATCATTTGCACGCCTGATTGGCGGAGCTGCGGTTGCCCTTGGCGGCCCTTTTCTCGTAGGTACTTTCCTGGCTTATGAGGTTTTTCTCTCTCTGCCTGGATGGCATACTCCTCATACAACGCCGATGATCGCAGCTGCAGCCATCGGGTTATGTATGGCAGTCAGCGCGCTGCCAGTGCTGATTGGTATCGTACGTGAAATTGAACCTGCACAGCGCCCGCTGGCACAACTGGCATTAAAACTTGCTGTAGTTGATGATGCGGCTTTGTGGATTGGTCTGGCGTTATTACAGTTTGCGGCAAAAGGGACTTCAGCATTACATGGCTGGACACATCTTGAGTTTTTAGCCGTTGCACTGCTGATTTTACTGATTTGTGGCGGGACATGGGCGACCCGAAATATTCCTCATCCTCCGCTTTGGGTAATATGGCTTACCATACCTGTTTATCTGGCTGCGGGCTCCTGGGCCAGTCACCAGCTGGGGCTGCATGAATTGATAGGGGCTTATTTTGCCGGTGCTATTATGCCCCCAGCCTGGGTCAGACGTTTACCAGTAGAGAAAATTGGTACGTTTTCTCTTATCTGGCTTGCTCCTATGTTTTTTGGGCATAGTGGTTTGCATATTAATGGTGATGCTCTGACATGGCCTTCAGTGATTGCGTCTCTGGCTCTTGTTGCAATTTCCATTTTTTCAAAAATTGGTGCTGTCTGTTTATTTCCACCTGCTCCCGGATTGTCTTATCGCCAGGCTCTCAGCATAGGTTCTCTTTTACAATGCAAGGGGCTTATGGAAATTGTTGCGGCAACAATTTTGCATCAGAAAGGTATGCTGTCAGAATTCGCTTTTGCTTCTCTTATGGTGCTGGCTGTTATTTCAACCACCCTTACAGGGCCACTTTTTAGCCTCGTAAAACCAAAAACCTAAACCGGGCATGCCTAAGAAAAAATAATCATCTGGCGCCAGTCTGCTCTGTTTCCATTGAGCAGACTGGCCGGACGTTCAAAACCGCTAAGTAATTTGCCAAAAGCAGTTAGCGGCAACCGGCGAAAACCTGCCTGCAAACCGCCTGCACTGTGTCACGAAGCCATTGATGGGCAGGGTCAGCATCAAACCTGGGGTGCCACATGGCGGAAATAGCGATTTCAGGTGTCTGAACCGGAAGCTGAAACAATCTCAGACCCGGTATCCCCACAGAACTATCAGAAAAGGCCGCCAGACAAGACCGCGGGACATGCGTCACCAGATCTGATTGCCGCACAATTTCGAGTGCCTCCGGAAATCCAGGCACGACGGCCGATACTGTGCGCTGGTATCCCAGTTGCTCCAGTGCATCATCAACCGGTCCTCTGAATGTCCCTCGTCGTGAAGCGGCGACATGGCTACATGCAACGTAGCGCGCTACGCTGATATCATCGTCTATGAAAAGTGAATGGCCAATGCGGGCCGCACCGACGAACGCATCCCGGAAAAGAAGCCGGGTTCGAATTTCGGGTGCAGACACGCCCAGGACACCAATTTCCAAATCAATGCGCCCCTCTCGCAATGGTAACGCGTCTTTATCAGGCTTAGGCGCAAAGCGCAGGCGAACCTGTGGTGCTCCTTTCATAATGGCTGTTACCAGAGGCGCAGCAGCGACGCTCAGAAAACCTTCATTGGCGCGAAGGACGAATGTCCGATCCAGCTTTTTCAAATTCATTTCCTGCGGCTGCGGGCACAGAATGGTACGCACGTCGCGGGTCAGAGCATGAACATTCTCACGAATCTTCATAGCATAAGGTGTCGGTACAAGATGCCGCCCCGCCCGCACCAGCAACGGATCGCCTGTCGCGGAGCGAAGGCGTGTCAGAGTGCGGCTCATGGCGGATATGCTGAGCCCAAGCCGGTAAGCTGCGCGGGTTACGCTGACTTCCTCAAGCAGCACATCCAGCGCCCTCAGAAGATTGAAATCCATGTTTTCCATGCATTGAACCTATCGACAATGACTGGGCAGATGGCGTTACATGCAATTATATATTGATGCTAATGCGTCTGGCGCCAGCTCTGGTTCTACCTCTATTTTCTATGACGTGAAAACAGACATGCCCATCATAATGAGGGTCTGCTGAGAGGAAGAAACCTATGAAGCTGATTGGCATCGAAGAACATTTCCTGACACATGAGATAAAAAATGCATGGTCCGCTCTTGGGCTTGAGGCCAGTGACCCGAGTGTTGCGTTTCATGGTGGTCTGCTTGAGACACGACTGAACGATCTCACCGAACAGCGACTAACCCTGATGGATGAAACAGGGCTTGACGTACAGGTTCTGTCGCTCACCACTCCGTCACTGCACGACCTGGGACCAGACAGTATCGACCTCGCTCGCCGCACGAATGATGCCGTGGCGGAAGCCGCTGGTCGCCACCCCGATCGCTTTCAGGCGCTGGCAACGCTGCCTGTGGCAATGCCCGACGAAGCCGCCCTGGAACTCGAGCGCTGTGTCAGAATACTTGGGTTTAAGGGAACGATACTGTGTGGTCGAGTGGGCCATCGCAACCTGGATCATACTGATTTGCTTCCGGTTTTTCAAAGTGCTGCCGCATTAAAGGCACCGGTTCTGCTTCACCCCAGAGCGCCGGAAAAGGTCGTCAGGGAGGCTTATTATTCCGGGTTTAGCCCTCAGGTGGATGCTGCATTTTCCTGTTTCAGTCTCGGCTGGCATTATGATGCGGGCATTCAGTTTTTACGGTTGGTGCTGGCGGGTCATTTCGATCGCTTTCCGGACTTACAGGTTATTCTGGGTCACTGGGGCGAACTGGTCCTGTTCTATGCCGAGCGTCTTGCTAACATGGACCGTGTGTCAGGACTGCATCATTCCATGGAGACATATTTCCGGCGCAACCTGTATGTCACGGCCAGTGGTATGTTTCTGCCGCATTATCTGGAACAGGCAGCACGGATCGTCGGCCGGGACAGACTATTGTTTTCTACTGACTATCCGTATCAATACCGCCCAGGAGGTGATGCGCGACGTTTTCTCGAAAATTGTGGCCTTGATGAGGCCGACAGGCAGGCATTTGCGTATAGAAACTGGGAGCGGCTAACAGAAAACTTACCGGCGCATCTGCAGTAAATTACGACCTGAAGCAGGAGCAAAATCGCCCTATAGTCCTCAGGATATTCCTACCACTCTTAAGCCGATG
>NZ_JOPI01000167.1:0-23056 GCF_002153695.1 Acetobacter sp. DsW_059 | reverse complement strand
TCGAACCCCCGGCCATCTCGGTGTAAACGAGACGCTCTACCGCTGAGCTAATCGCCCGCCGCTCGTATCTCACAAACAAAAACGGGTGGCAACCCCTTTTTTAGGAATTACCACCCGTTAAAAGCTATTTTTTAAAAAATTAGCTTACGGCGTCTTTAAGTGCTTTGCCCGGTTTGAAACGGACAGAAGTAGAAGCCGGAATGTCAATTTCCTCACCTGTGCGAGGATTACGCCCTTTAGCAGCTTTACGGTTTGCTGTTACAAACGTACCGAAGCCAACCAGACGCACTTCCTGTTTGCGAGAAAGAGCTTTCTCGATAGCACCGAACACGGCGTCAACCACTTCTCCAGCTTTAGCCTTTGGCAGAGCGACTTCGTCAGCTACTGCTGCAACGAGTTCTTGCTTATTGAGCGGCTTATCCATTTTACGCCTTTCTCCAAAAAATTAAGTTGCCGACGTGATACTTAATACCCGTTACCACGTCGTCTCCCGGTCGCACTATGCCGCTGTTTTTCTTTACGTCAACTCACCAAATAAAAACTTTTGGATTTATCTGGCATTTTCCTCTCAATGCGGCAAAGTAACCGCAGCCGCATTTTGTTTTGACTCCAGAACAGACTCTGCAACATCTTCCCATTCAATCGGCTTAAGCTTATGTGTCAATGCCAGAGCCAGAACTTCATCAACATGTGCGACAGGAACAATCTTTAGCGCATCCTTGATAGAAGATGGTATTTCCACGAGATCTTTTTCATTGTCTTTAGGAATAAAGACAAGTCTGATCCCGGATCTGACCGCGGCGAGAAGCTTCTCTTTAAGCCCGCCAATAGCAAGAACACGACCACGCAGGGTAATTTCGCCCGTCATAGCCACATCACGACGCACAGGAATACCTGTCATGACACTGACAAAGGATGTCACCATCGCAATACCGGCAGATGGCCCATCTTTTGGCGTTGCGCCTTCAGGCACATGGACGTGGAAATTACGCTTTTCAAAGAGTGTTGGCAGAATACCATAGGCCGGAGCACGGCTTTTGACGAAAGAAAATGCCGCAGATACACTCTCCTTCATAACATCACCGAGTTTACCCGTTTCAACAACACCGCCCTTACCTGGGGTCATAACACTTTCAATAGTAAGTATCTCACCACCGACTTCAGTCCATGCCAGCCCGGTTACCATACCGACCATATCTTCGTCTTCGGTCTCGCCGTAGCGGAAGCGTTTAACACCTGCGAGTTTTTCCAGATTCTCTTCGGTGATGTCCATCTTCGTAACTTTACCAGTCACGATTTCCTTGACGACTTTACGCGCAAGATTCGCAATCTCACGCTCAAGATTTCTGACACCTGCCTCACGCGTATAATAACGAATCAGGTCACGCAAAGCCCCGTCGGTAACTGACCACTCTTCAGTTTTAAGGTTATGAGCCTCAGCCTGCTTTGCCAGAAGATGACGGCGGCATATTTCAAGCTTTTCATCCTCAGTGTAACCTGACAGACGAATGATCTCCATACGGTCCAGCAACGGCTGCGGCATGTTAAGGCTGTTCGCTGTCGTCACAAACATTACGTCAGACAGGTCATACTCAACTTCAAGGTAATGATCGGCAAATGAGCTATTCTGTTCAGGATCAAGCACCTCAAGCAAAGCAGAGGCCGGGTCACCACGCCAGTCAGCGCCAAGCTTGTCAATTTCATCCAGCAGAAAGAGCGGATTAGAGACTTTAGCTTTCTTCATACCCTGGATAATTTTACCCGGCATTGAGCCTATATAGGTACGACGATGACCGCGTATCTCTGCTTCATCCCTCACCCCGCCAAGAGACATCCGGACGTACTGACGGCCTGTGGCTTTCGCAATCGACCGGGCAAGAGTTGTTTTACCAACACCCGGGGGGCCAACAAGACAAAGAATCGGACCCTTTAATTTCTGAGAGCGACTCTGCACTGCCAGATACTCAAGAATACGCTCTTTCACTTTATCGAGGGCATAATGACCATCGCTAAGGACTTTTTCCGCTTCACCCAGGTCATGACGTATTTTACTACGTTTTTTCCAGGGGATACCTAAAAGCCAGTCAAGATAATTTCTGACAACAGTCGACTCTGCTGACATGGCACTCATGCCACGGAATTTTTTAAGCTCAGCAATAGCTTTATCACGGGCCTCTTTCGAAAGCCGGGTTTTTGCTATGCGTTCTTCAATCTCAGTCAGCTCGTCTTTGCCGTCCTCGCCTTCACCGAGCTCCTTCTGAATGGCTTTAAGCTGCTCATTCAGATAATACTCGCGCTGTGTTTTCTCCATCTGGCGTTTAACACGGTTGCGAATTTTCTTCTCAACCTGGAGAACACCAATTTCAGCTTCAATATGAGCAAGTACTTTTTCCATCTGCTCAACAACAGACGGCGTCTCAAGAATTTCCTGCTTTTCAAAAATCTTAAGGTTAAGGTGGCTGGCAACTGTATCAACAAGACGAGATAAATCTGTAATCTGCCCCAGGGAAACCAGAACCTCAGAGGCAACTTTCTTGTTCAGTTTAATATATTCTTCAAACTGAGAAACAATTGTACGTCCCAGCGCCTCAGCTTCTGAACTCACATCCTGACTGCCGGCAACATCCTGAATATCTGCTTCAAAATGGCCTTCAACTTCGTGCAGATGTTCTATTCTGGCACGGCGTACACCCTCTACCAGGACTTTAACTGTGCCGTCAGGCAGCTTGAGAAGCTGCAGAATAGTGGAAACCGTACCAAAGCGATAAATATCATCAGCGCCCGGATCATCAAGTGCTGCATCCTTTTGTGCCACAAGAAGGATCTGACGATCTTCACGTGTAACAGACTCAAGCGCTTTAACCGATTTTTCCCGCCCTACAAATAAAGGCACTATCATATGAGGGAAAACGACAATGTCACGTAAAGGCAGAACAGCGATACGATTCGCACCCTGAGCTTCAGAAACAGAACCCACTTCAACAGCAACCGTTGTAAGTTCTTTATTTTCAGCCGGCGCTTTTTTCTTGCGTTTTACAGTCGTTTTTTTTTCTTCTGCCATAACCATGACCTCCTTCAAGGACGATCCAGACCTGGCACCCGCCTGGCGGCATACCCCTGTGGTCTGCGAGGGCCATAAAGCCCCCTTCTTGTGTTTGCTACATATTGTAGCAAACACCGCACTTAACAATGGATTTAAAGGTCAGACCGGGATTTTTTTTCTAAAAATATCGCTTCAGGCTGACTGTTCTGCAGAAACGTCGTCTTTTTTACCATAAACATAAACCGGTGGGGTCTTCTCATCAGCAACATCATGGTTCACAACAACTTCCTGAATATCTGACATCCCAGGAAGATCAAACATCGTCGACATCAGAATGCTCTCCATAATAGAGCGCAGCCCTCTGGCGCCTGTCTGACGTTTAATGGCCCGGTCTGCAATGACTTTCAGAGCATCATCCGTGAAAACCAGATCAACATTTTCCATCTGGAACAGACGCTGATACTGCTTCACAAGCGCGTTTTTAGGCGCAGTCAGGATACTGATAAGAGCTGCCTCATCGAGATCACCAAGCGTTGCCAGCACAGGCAAACGACCAATAAATTCAGGAATAAGACCAAACTTCATCAGATCTTCAGGCTCTACATCCTGCAAAATTTCGCCGGTTTTACGCTCGTCAACAGAGGTAACATCTGCTCCGAAACCCATACCAACACCCTTACCTCGTGCTGAGATAATTTTATCCAGTCCGGCGAACGCACCGCCACAGATAAAGAGCATGTTGGTCGTATCAACCTGAAGGAATTCCTGCTGCGGATGCTTACGCCCACCCTGAGGGGGAACAGAAGCAACTGTGCCTTCCATCAGCTTCAGCAGAGCCTGCTGAACACCCTCACCACTCACATCGCGTGTGATAGACGGGTTATCTGATTTCCGGGAAATTTTATCAATTTCGTCAATATAGACGATACCGCGCTGAGCACGCTCAACATTATAATCGGCTGCCTGAAGAAGTTTGAGAATAATGTTCTCAACATCTTCACCAACATATCCGGCCTCGGTCAGAGTCGTCGCATCTGCCATTGTGAAGGGCACATCAAGAATGCGGGCAAGTGTCTGAGCAAGAAGCGTCTTACCTGAACCTGTCGGGCCGATCAGCAGAATGTTAGATTTTGCAATCTCAACTTCGCCGCTTTTAGCAACCTGGGTCAGACGTTTGTAATGATTATGTACCGCTACTGAGAGAACTTTTTTTGCCTGGAACTGACCAATGACATAATCGTCCAGAATTTTACAGATCTCTTTGGGGGTAGGAACACCCTCACGTGAGCTGACCTGAGATGTCTTATGCTCTTCACGGATAATATCCATGCAAAGCTCGACACATTCATCACAGATAAAAACGGTTGGACCTGCAATTAATTTTCTGACCTCATGCTGCGACTTGCCGCAGAATGAGCAGTACAATGTATTCTTGGAATCGCCTGTTTTCGCGTTCATGAGTGCACTCCCTCGATCATCCAGGACCCCAGAAAACCGCAGGTCGCCTTGTTCATCTTATCAGCACCGCGCGAAGCAGAGACTGCCCCTGCAGTGCTGAAAATAACTTTATAAACCAGGTTAAGGATGATTTTTATCCTTCCCCGCTGTCTGTTCCGTTGCTTTATGATGGCTGATAACTTTATCAACTATACCAAAGCTACGCGCTTCCTCTGCAGACATATAGCTGTCACGCTCAAGTTTATTCTCAATATCCTCGAGAGACTGCCCGGTATGCTCGCGATAAATTTCGTTCAGACGCTGACGAATAATCAGAATCTCTTTTGCCTGAATTTCAATATCACTGGCCTGCCCCTGCGCACCACCTGATGGCTGGTGCACCATGACGCGTGCATTAGGCAGAATAAAGCGACGACCTTTCTCGCCACCAGCCAGGAGCAGAGACCCCATAGAGGCTGCCTGACCAATACACACTGTGCTGACAGGGCTGCGGATATATTGCATCGTGTCATAAATCGCAAGACCAGCCGACACAACGCCACCCGGACTGTTGATGTAAAAAGAAATCTCTTTTGTCGGGTTTACACTCTCAAGATAGAGAAGCTGAGCAGAAATAACAGACGCAACCTGATCGTAAACAGGGCCTGTCAGAAAGATAATCCGCTCCTGAAGCAGACGGGAATAAATATCGAAAGCCCGTTCACCCCGAGATGTCTGCTCAACCACCATGGGTACTAGAGCATTACTAAAAATCTCAACGGGATTAGTATCCCTCATATCAATCATTCCCGTAAAAAACCTGCTCAAGCCTTATCCCTCACACATAGTGCAGGAAGGAGCAGCTCAGGCACTCCAGACTAAAGATAGAGAAAATGCAGCAATATGCTACCCCGGAACGGAAAAAGAGGCACAAAAAAATGTCCCGTCAGAATTTTCTGACGGGACTGGAAGGCATTAAATGCTGGCTTCCGGGTTTTCCGCCAGCTCTTCAGGAGAGACTTCTTTGTCTTCCACCTTAGCCAGCTCCAGCAGATAATCGATAACTTTATTTTCGAAAATCGGCCCACGGATCGTTTCAATCGCCTGTGGGTTACTCTGGAAGAACTGCAGAACCTGCTGTTCCTGACCGGGGTAGCGGGCCATTTCTGCCTGCAGCGCACGGTTCATTTCTTCCTGAGTGATGCTGATCGTGTTTCTGCGACCAATTTCAGCCAGCCACAGACCCAGCTTCACACGACGCTCTGCGATCTTACGGTAATCAGCACGCAGGGTGTCTTCGTCTTTTTCTTTGTCTTCGTCATCAAGCTGACCAGCTTTTTTATCAGCTTCAACGCGCTGCCAGATCTGCTCAAATTCTGCATCAATCATGCTTTCCGGCGCTGAGAAGTCAGCTTTTTCGGCCAGAACATCAAGCAGATCACGTTTAATGCGCAGACGTGACACGCGGTCATATTCGCCTTCAAGCTGCTGACGCACCATGCTGCGCAGCTCTTCAAGGCTACCAAGGCCAACTTTCTTTGCCAGCTCATCGTCAAGAGCTGCAGCAACAGGTTTTTTCAGAGCTTTAGCTTTGATGTCGAACGTGACTTCTTTGCCAGCCAGCTCAGCTGCACCGTAATCAGCCGGGAAAGTAACCGTGATCACTTTCTCTTCACCAGCTTTTATACCGGCAATCTGCTCAGCAAAACCAGGGATAAAGCCCTGGCCACCAATTTCAACATTAACATCCTGAGCTGTACCACCTTCGAAAGGAACACCATTGTCCTTACCTTCGAAGTCAACAGTCACGACATCACCGGTTTCAGCCGGACGATCTTCTTCAATCACCTCGAAGCTGCGCTGATTTTTAGCAATATCATTCAGAACATCGTCAACAGCTTTATCGCTGACAGCTGCTTTAAGGCGGGTAAGCTCAACACCTGACAGGTCAGGATCTGCTATTTCCGGCAGAATTTCAGCTTCAACAGTGAATGATACGTCCTGCCCTGCTTCCTGGCCTGAAACCAGATCAACTTTAGGCTGACCGCTCGGGCGCAGACCACGCTCTTCAAAAACTGTTTTCAGCGTATCTGAAACAACCTGCTCCAGAACTTCGCTGCGAACAGCTTCGCCATAGCGCTGCTTTGCAAGAGTGAGAGGCACTTTCCCTGGACGGAAACCGGGAAGCTTCAGATTTCCTGCTACTTCTTTAAGGCGCGCATCCTGTTTTGCTGCGATATCTGCTGCAGGGATCGTAACGGTGAAACCACGTTTCAACCCTTCGGAAAGAGTCTCAGTAACCTGCATTGGCCAGGCCTTCCTTTCGGTACAAATAAAAAATCCCGCATCGTGCCGAAAGGCTGCTGCGGATCAGACGGAGCTACCAACAATAATGTTGGTACGGGCGGAGGGACTTGAACCCCCACGACTTGCGTCACCAGAACCTAAATCTGGCGTGTCTGCCAATTCCACCACGCCCGCACAGCTTTAAACTGCTCCGTCATAAGTTGCGTGGACTTAGCGCAGAGCGAAGCACTCTGCAAGAGAGTGATTGCAATTAATCGAAAGAACTGAGCATCTGCAGCCGCGTTGCTTTTTCACGCGCACTCCCCAGAAAACGATCCAGATCCTCCGCAAGCGGCCATGATCCAGCCTCCAGGCCTGCCTCACCATGCAGCCAGACACCTGCACAGGCGGCCTCCCAGGCTGACATCCCCGCTGCCAGCAAAGCAGCAATAACCCCGGAAAGAGTATCCCCTGAGCCCGCCGTTGCCAGCGCAGGACTCGCGTGGTTATTAATCGCAAGACGCCCGTCAGGCGCAGCTATCAGCGTTGACGCGCCTTTAAGCACCACAACCGCGCATGTCAGACGTGCGGCCCGGCGTACCTGTTCTGGCAGGTCCGCCTCCGGCGCTCCAAATAATCTGGTAAACTCTCCGCTATGTGGCGTCATAACAGCAACACCACGTAATTTTTCCGGATTACCGGCACAGGCTGACAGAAGCCCGGCATCAGCCAGTATGGTTTTCTTTGCGCGCAATAAAACTGGCAAAGCCTGCAAGGCCTCAGCCTCAGTCAGTCCCGGCCCGCACACCCACACCCTGCGTCGCGAATCAGCCATCAGGTCACCAAGCGGCTCTTCATCTACCACAAGCCCAGGCATCCCCATGCGATAAGCCGAAGCATCACTCCCTGCGGCCACCCGCACAAGCCCTGCCCCGACGGCTCTCGCACCACCGGCACACAGGCGCGCGGCCCCGGGCATGACATGCCCGGCACAGATACTGACAACGCCCCGGCTGTATTTGTGATCCTCAGGGGACGGTAACGGCAACTGCCATAAGCCTGGCTCATTACACCAGGTACGTGGCACCACCTGCTCGTGCACAACATCAGGCATTCCAATATCTGCCAGCACCAGTTTACCCATAAGGCTACGAGCCGGATAAAGCAGATGCCCCGGCTTAAAACGCACGAAAGTGACAGTCATTTCTGCGGGCGATACAACTCCACACAATGCACCGGTCGCACCATCAACCCCCGAAGGCACATCAATCGCAACAATGCGACGCGCTGCCTGTAAAAGGTCTGATACATCGTTCGCCAGATCACGCTTCAGACCTGCACCAAAAACTGCATCGATCACCAGATCGGCCCGCTCAGCTTCAGCTGGCGTAAATGGCACCCGGGCCCCTTTAAAAAGCCTGGCAGACTCCAATGCCTCTGCCCTGCCCCCGCCATCCGGGCAGGAGGCCACAGCAACAGGCCAGCCTGCATTGAAGAGATATCGCGCTGCAGCATAGCCATCAGCACCGTTATTGCCCGGCCCACACACAACCAGCACACGGCACGGCCTGAAATGCCGCCGCACTGCTCTGGCAACCGCACGCCCGGCGGCATCAATCAGGGCAGAAACCGGTTTCAGATCCTGGGCCAGGCGATCAGCCTGTGCCATTTCAGCCGGTGTAAAAAGAGCGAGAGCCGAACGTCGTGATATGGGCAACACTGCCTCCTCTATCCCGCCAGACTACAGAATACTCACTTGCACCTGAGCGCCTGGCTTGGCAATCAGTATCATAATTATAGGTCTGTACGGGCTGCCTGTCAGCTTAATGACGTGGCCTTACTGGTTAAAACGACGAAACCCTCAGCGGTTTCCTGCATCTGCGGAGTCTCTATGTCTTACCCTGTTTTGTGGAGCCTCATCCTCGCTCTGCACATTATCAGTATCTGCGTGTGGATCGGAGGAGGCTTTTATGCCGTAGTTGTTCTGCGCCCCAGCCTGAGCCTGCTCGACAACACACAACGCAGCTCTGTGCATCTTCAGACACTTCAGCGTTTCTTTAAAATGCTGAAACATATTGTGCCGACTGTGCTCATTACCGGCTGGCTCATGATTATTCACGAAGGAGGTTTTGCACACGCCCCCTGGACAACTAACGTCATGCAGGCAATCGGCCTGATCATGGCGATTCTTTTCATCAGAATACTCAGCGGCCCTTACCAGAAATTACGCCGCGCCATTCGCCCGCAACCAGCCACATTTGATGCTGTACGCAAGCAAATCATGCTCATTGTGGCACTCGGCCTGCTGACTGTTGTCGTGGCATCAATGGGACACCCTTTCCTTTAATCGAATCGTAACGCACAGGAAAACTTGATTCTCAGTGCAAATCGCTTTATCGGAACACCGTGCGACCGGCTTTAAACTCTTCACTCTTGCCCTGGTCTTAAATAGTGCAAACAGTAAAGTTTTGAGCCGGTTAGTGTGCGATTAATCACGACTGACTTAAACCCGAGAGCATATTGACAGCCCAAAAACCCGCCCGGACCCGCAAGACTGTAACCCGTACCCGCAAAAAAGCGGATACAGACGCCCCTGTGACTCTGGCTGAGACCGGAACAGAGACGCCTGAGGTTACTCCCACTGATGACAGCGCAGTCACCACCGAGCCGGCCAGCAAGCCTGCACGCAAGCGTCGTGTCACAAAGCCAAAAGCTGCGGCACCTGCGGCTGAAGCTGTTGTGGAATCTGCGGCGGAAGAAACGGCGGAAGAAAAAAAGCCAGCACGTAAAAAAGCACCTGCAAAACCACGCAAAACACCAGTTCGCAAAAAAACGGCTAAAGCTGAAAAAGCTGAGCAGTCTGCTATTGAGCAGTCTGCACCGGTCGTCATCGCAGAAGAGGTCGTTGCAGAAGAAACTGTGCCTGAGCCCGCTCCTGCCCCTGAACTTCCTGCCGCCGTAGCTGAGACGGCTGTTCCTGAAGCTGAAGCTGCAACGGCACCGGAAGAAAAGAAAACTCTTTTCAGAGATCTTGGTCTGTCTGAGCCTATTTTAAAAGCCATTGCGGAGATGGGTTATACTCATCCAACCCAGATTCAGGAGCAGGCTATTCCTGCTGTACTGATGGCGAAGGATGTTCTTGGCGTAGCCCAGACGGGCACAGGCAAAACAGCCTCCTTCACTTTGCCTATGCTTGAAATCCTCTCTGATTCGCGTGCCCGTGCCCGCATGCCACGCTCGCTCATTCTTGAGCCAACGCGTGAACTGGCACTGCAGGTCGCAGAAAATTTTGTAAATTACGGCAAGCACCTCAAACTGACACATGCACTCCTCATCGGCGGTGAGAGCATGGCTGACCAGAAAGAGGTCCTTAACCGCGGTGTTGACGTTCTGATCGCAACCCCTGGCCGTCTGCTCGACCTCTTCGACAGAGGCGGGCTGCTCATGAATCAGACACGCATTCTGGTGATTGATGAAGCCGACAGAATGCTCGATATGGGCTTTATTCCCGATATTGAGAAAATTGTCGCTCTGCTCCCTCCTAACAGACAGACTCTCTTCTTCTCTGCGACAATGGCTCCCGCCATTCGCAAGCTGGCTGATGCTTTCCTGCATTCACCCAAAGAGATTACTGTTGCCCGCCCTTCTTCCGTCGCTACGACGATCGAAACAGGCCTGGTAATTGTTGATGAGTTCAGCAAACGCGAAACGCTGCGCCAGATGCTCAGGGACCCTGAGCTGCAAAATGCGATTGTATTCTGCAATCGTAAGCGCGATGTTGATATTCTGATGCGCTCGCTCTCCAAGCATGGTTTTTCAGTTGGATGCCTGCATGGTGATATGCACCAGAGTGCCAGATTTACCACTCTTGAAAAATTCAAGAATAACGAGCTGAAAATTCTCGTCTGCTCTGATGTCGCTGCACGAGGCATTGATATTGGCGGTTTATCGCACGTCTTTAACTTCGACCTTCCATTCCAGGCCGAAGATTATGTGCACCGAATCGGACGTACCGGCCGTGCCGGACGTACAGGTCATGCCTACAGCATAGCCTCGCCTTATGACAAAGCTCTGGTTGATGCGATTGAAAAGCTGACTGAAAAGCCCATTCCACTCCTGAAACCGGAGGGAATTGAGACGCTCGAATGGTCGGAAGAAAAACGTCCCCCTCGTGGGAACCGGCAGGATCAGTCACGCCGCAATTCTCAGGGCAATAAAGACCGGCAGAATAAAGAGGCAGCGCCCCGCAATGCCCCTGCACAGCCAGCTGAGCAGGACAACGCAGGCAGGAACGCAACGAAATACAACCCGAAAAAATCTTATCGGGAACGCGACCGCCAGCGCGAGGAGATTCAATCCTCCACACAGGGCAATGATGTCCCGGGCTTTGGTCAGAATGTGCCAGCCTTTATGATGCTGCCTCGTCGCACGACTATTCTCTCTGAGCTTGCCACAACCGCTGAACCGGGATTTTCTGAAGACAATACCGCGTCAGAGACACTCTGACTGTGACTTCAGAACATACGCCCTCACCCGGCGGTAAAAGCGTAGAAGTCATGATCCACTCCCTGGGAGCCCAGGGAGATGGGATTGCGGCCCTGCCTGATGGACAACCTCTTTACGTTACTGGCGCTCTGCCCGGCGAAAAAGTTGAAGCTCAGCCCATATCGGGGCAGAAATACCAGCTTGCTTCTGTCATCACCCCTGCGTCAGACCGAGTTGAGCCACCCTGCCCTCTGTTTCAGTCCTGTGGTGGCTGCACCCTTCAGCATATGAGCCTGCCTGCCATTCTTGAATGGAAAACACAGCGCGTTGTTTATGCACTAAAAAAAGCAGGGTTTTCTGATACTCCTGTACCAGCACAGCGCCAGGTGCCGGCCCATTCACGGCGCCGGGCAGACCTGGCAATACGCCGCAATGGCAAAAATGTTCTCGTTGGCCTTCATGCGCGCAATAGCGATCAGGTTATTGACCTGACAAGCTGCACTATTATGCACCCGACCCTGATGGCTGCGCTGCCTTCTGTTCGTCAGACGCTGCAAAGCCTGGAAGGACTGCGCCAGGCTGGTGAAATACAGCTTAACCTGCTCGAATCCGGTCTGGATATTCTGCTGACAACGGATGGTCCACTCAGCAGTGGTGACAGGACACGCCTTGCCAGTCTCTCGGCCACTATTTCCGCTCCACGTATCAGCTGGTATCAGCGCGGCACAGAAGCCTATGAGACCGTTGCACAATCTGGTCCGGTATACCATACGATGGCCGGTGTAACGGTTGCTCTGCCCCCAGGAGCATTTTTACAGGCCACTGCCCCCAGTGAAACCTGGATTCAGGATGCTGTACTTAGTGCCCTGCCCAAAAAAATCGGCAAACGGGATAAAATTATCGAACTCTATGCCGGCTGCGGCACGCTAAGCCTGCCACTGGCAGCGCATCATCAGGTCTTTGCTTATGAAGGATATGCACCAGCGGCAGCCTGCCTGAAGGCTGTCTCAGGTGGCACACGGCTTAACGTTGAATGTCGCGACCTCAACCGGCAGCCTGTTATGGGCACTGTACTGAAAGCCGCTAATGTTGTTGTGCTTGACCCGCCACACAGCGGAGCAGGCCTGCAAATGCGGCAACTGACAACCGGCAAACCGCAACACATTATTTATGTCAGCTGCAACCCGGCTGCCCTGGCGAAAGACGCAAAAGCCCTGCATGATGCTGGCTATCGCCTGAACAGCCTTGAAGTTATTGACCAGTTTTTGTGGTCAGCTGAAACAGAGGTGGTTTGCAGCTTTACACATGGAAGCTCTCGCCGCAGCCGCAGCGGCCTTTCTCGTTAGGGTTGTTAAACACAAACCCCTCCTCCAGGTCTGACTGACGAAAGTCCATTTCTGTTCCGATCAGGAACAGAACGGCTTTCCGGTCAACCAGCAGAGTCAAACCTTTATCTTTAACAACTTCATCGCCTTCGGTCGGCCCCTCGACAAACTGCATGTCGTAAGCCTGTCCTGAGCAACCACGTGTGGTAACTGAAATACGTAAAACCTGCCCGCTATGCGCTGTATTATACAAATGTTCCAGCTGACGGGCTGCGCTCTCGCTCAGTCGCATAAGAGGTGGCAATTCTCTTTTAGGTGATGAGCCAGCTGCCGATAGTGATGCAGACAT
This sequence comes from Acetobacter sp. DsW_059, assembly GCF_002153695.1. Classification (NCBI taxonomy): domain Bacteria; kingdom Pseudomonadati; phylum Pseudomonadota; class Alphaproteobacteria; order Acetobacterales; family Acetobacteraceae; genus Acetobacter; species Acetobacter sp. DsW_059. The sequence goes on along the minus strand of NZ_JOPI01000167.1, from coordinate 10,131 downwards.
TATCATCCTCTCTGTCAAAACATATTCAAAGCAAGGCGGGCTTCATCGCTCATACGCGACATATCCCAGGGTGGATCCCACACAATATCAACAGTTGCAGCACCGACACCCGGCACTTTTTCAACTGCTTCTTTGACCTGCAGCGGCAGCTCCTGCGCGCTGGGGCAGTTAGGTGCCGTCAGGGTCATTTCAATTTTCACCTTACCATCATCATAAAGATCAATGGCATAGATAAGACCCAGCTCATAAATATTAACCGGAATTTCCGGGTCATGAACCGTTGCGATCGCACTGATAACCGCATCTTCATCAACCTGTGCGGCAGAGGCAGAGGCATGAGATGCCTCATCATCTCCTTCAGGAGACCAGCTCTCTACTTTCGCACGCTCTTCACTGTCAGGCGTATGCTGCACTGCCTGGCCAGTCACAGCCTCATCGGCAGCCTCAGGCACTGACTCCTGCACTTTTTCAGATATCGACATGAGAAAGCGCCTCCTTTAAAGCAACCCATGGTAACTCAGCACACCGGATACGCGCCCGATGTGACTGCAAAGGGGAAAAAATAGTTAAAATACCAAGTTCCGTTTCTTCCGTACCAGATGAAGAGTGAGACTCGTCCCCAACCAGCATGGCAGAAAATTTTTGAGCAACAGTCAGCGCCTCGGCTTTTTTTAAACCTGTGACACGCTCGGCCATCAGATCAGCCGCAGCCAGACAAATTGCACATCCTCTGGTCACATGCCTTACAGCACTGATATGGTACTCTTCAACACCAATTTCCACCCGTGTCTTATCACCACAGAGAGGATTACGCCCTTCACCTGTAGCCTGCGGGTTTTCCAGGTGACCATTAAACTGTGGCTGGCGTGATCGCCCGACTATCAGCTCATCATAAAGGGCCGCGACATCTCCGGTGTGTGTCACACGAAGAAATCCCGTATTTTAATGAGAGTATCTGCCAGTGCATCTATGTCTTCTTCGGTGGTATAAACACCAAAGCTGGCACGTGCCGTAGCTGTAAGCCCCAGACGCCTGATCAGCGGTTCTGCACAATGATGCCCGGCCCTGATCGCGATACCGTTACGGTCAAGCAGGGTCGCCATATCATGAGGATGAACATCATCCATCACAAAAGAAATAACCCCGCCACGATCTTTGGGCTTCCCGATCACGCGCAGGCCTGGCACATCAGCAAGACGCTTCAGAGCATAGCCTGTCAGCTGTGCTTCATGGGCAGTAATTGCCTCCATACCGATAGCTTCAACCCACGAGATAGCGGCACCAAGCCCGACAATTTCAACAATAGCAGGTGTACCGGCTTCAAACTTATAAGGCAGAGAAGCCCACTCTGAACGTTCGAACGAAACGGTTGAAATCATATCGCCACCACCCATAAAAGGCGGCATAGCATTCAGCAGCTCTGAGCGTCCCCACAGCACACCAATACCGGTGGGGCCATAAAGTTTATGGCCGGTAAAGACATAAAAATCAGCCCCGATATCCTGCACATCTGTTTTGCGGTGCACCGCAAACTGACTGCCGTCAAACAGCACCTGTGCACCGGCAGCATGTGCAATGTCTGCAATCTGCTTTGCAGGTGTCACAGTGCCCAGCACATTCGACATATGCGTTATGGCAACAAGAGCAACTTTTCCATCTGCCAGCAAAGCCTGCAGAGCAGTCAGATTAAGGTCTCCATCATCTGTAATCGGAGCAACCCGCAGCTCAATACCGGCTCTGTCACGTAACAGCTGCCAGGGCACCAGGTTTGCATGATGCTCCATTTCAGAGATCACAACAGCCTGACCCGGTTTAAGCAAAGCACCAAAGGAATATGCTACGAGGTTAATAGCTTCGGTGCTGTTCTTAGTAAAAATAATCTCATCACGTGATGGCGCATTGAGAAAAGCAGCCACCTGGTCTCTGACCGCTTCACAGGCTTCTGTTGCCCGCTCGCTCATCCAGTGCAGACCACGATGCACGTTAGCATATTGCGTACGCATGGTGTGCACCATGCTGTCAATCACACTGGCTGGCTTCTGCGCTGAGGCACCACTGTCAAGAAAGACCAGCGGGCGCCCGTGAACAGTCTCCTTCAGGATCGGAAACTGCTCGCGAATATGCTGACTATTGAACGCAGCGTGCGTTTTTATAACCTGATCAGCTGACATTTACGCCCCCTCTTCACTGACGGGAAAACGGCGCGCTATAACGGTTTTGCAAACCTCACGTGCTGTTTCATCCCCGATCAGTTCAAGAACCTCTTCAAGAAAAGCATCAATCAGAATCTGACGCGCCTCACCCTCAGGCACCCCACGACTGCGCATGTAAAACAGCTGGTCATCATCAAGCGCACCTACGGTCGCACCGTGGCTACATTTGACGTCATCAGCATAAATTTCGAGCTGTGGTTTAGCATCAATCTCTGCCTGCCCGGAAAGGAGCAGCGCCTGATTCATCTGATAACCATCTGTTTTCTGAGCAATCTGTTCAACCAGAACCTTACCCTGAAAAACACCACGTGCACGGTCATCAAGCACATTACGAACTGTCTGCCGCGAGATACAGTCAGGTGCAGCATGGGTAATAACACTCGTAATGTCGCCATGCTGTGTCTGAGCCAGTCTCTGCACGCCATTGATATGGACCTGGGCAAAAGATTCAGCGAGACACGCATGCACTTCATGACGGGACAGAGCCGCACCAATCCCTACGACAAAGCTGTCATAATTACCGCGCTCTTCAATCTGGGCATAAAGCGTTGATAAATTAGCCGCAGCATCGCTTTCAGCCTGAAGCGTGACGTGATGCAGCTCAGCCTCAGCGGCGACAAACACCTCTGTTACCGGGTTATGCAGATAATGCCCCTCACCCGCCTGCACTGACAGCAAAGATAATTTTCCGCCCTTTGCAACATGTACACTGTGACGAGGGTGATATGACACCGCATCAGAATCTGCCTGCCCCAGAGAAACCAGCAGAACCTGACCGGCATCAATGCCTTCGGGCACAGAAATCACAACACCGTTCTCAGCCAGAACTGTATTCAGAGCCGCCAGTGGCTCACGGTCAGAGCGAACAAGAGAACCGGGTTCAGCTTTATCTGCCGTGTAGAAGGAGCATGCAAAAAGCCCTTTAGTCACGGACAGATCAGCCACAAAATGACCATTGACAAAAACCAGGCGAGGCAGCTCAGCTACGGCACCCTCTGCCAGCCCAAGAGCGGCAAGTGCTGCACGGGCCTTTGCACTGTCGTAATTTTTACCCGGCTTATGAAACACGGTGCCGGCAAGAAAACGCAGGCTTGTGTATTTCCAGTCTTCTACTCTGCGGTCAGGCAGACCCGTGTGATGCAAAGCCTCAAGCGCGGTTTTCTGCTGCTGACCGGAAACACCCTCGAGCTGTTTGCGAAACGGCTCAAGCGTTACCGCTAATGGTGCAGACATATCACTCACGCTGCCTCCGCCAGAAATTTGGTATAACCTTCACGGTCAATCTGCTGTGCCAGCTCAGGACCACCGGAATGGATGATGCGCCCTTTTGCCATAACGTGAATACGATCAGGCACAATATATTCAAGCAGGCGCTGATGATGGGTAATAACCAGTGCTGAGAACTGAGGAGAGCGCAGGCGCTTCACACCCTCAGCCACAATACGCAGTGCATCAACATCAAGACCACTGTCTGTCTCATCAAGAATAGCGAATGACGGCTGCAAAAGGGTCATTTGCAACACTTCATTACGTTTTTTCTCACCACCAGAGAAGCCAACATTGACATTACGCTTAAGCATATCCGGAGACATACCCAGCTCTTTAGCTGCGGCACGGACGGTTTTGAGAAAATTAACCGCATCAAGCTCTTCCTGCCCACGCGCACGGCGCACGGCATTTACTGCTGTACGCAGAAAGTTTGCATTATTCACCCCTGGCAACTCAACAGGAGACTGGAATGCCAGAAACAGCCCGGCAGCAGCGCGCTCTTCGGGCTCCATTTCAAGAAGATCTTTTCCCTGGAAGCTGACACTCCCTGAGGTTACTTCATAATCTTCACGCCCGGCGAGCACATAGGACAGGGTTGATTTGCCGGAACCATTTGGCCCCATAATGGCATGAACTTCACCCGGGGGGATAACAAGGTCCACACCACGCAGAATTTCTTTTTCCTGACCGTCTGCATCAATCCGGGCATTCAGGCCGGAAATATCCAAAAACTGGCTCATATCGTGCCCCTCTTACCCTACGCTGCCTTCAAGACTGATCTGTAATAATTTCTGTGCTTCAACTGCAAATTCCATAGGCAGCTCTTTCAGCACATCGCGACAAAACCCGTTAACGATAAGCCCGACAGAATCTTCTTCTGAAAGCCCGCGCTGACGGCAGTAAAACAGCTGATCCTCAGAAATTTTAGAGGTTGTTGCTTCATGCTCAATACGCGCCTGTGCATTGCGGCATTCAATATAAGGCACAGTATGTGCACCACACTGGTCACCGATAAGAAGGCTGTCACACTGTGTAAAGTTGCGCGCGCCCGATGCTTTTGGCTGCACCCTGACAAGACCGCGATAGGTACTGTCTGAGTTACCTGCGCTGATAGTTTTCGCAATAATTGTCGAACGGGTATTCTTACCAATATGGATCATCTTCGTGCCGGTATCAGCCTGCTGATGATTATTGGTAACCGCGACTGAGTAGAACTCGCCGACAGAGCCTTCGCCCTGGAGAATACAGGAAGGATATTTCCAGGTAATTGCTGAGCCTGTTTCTACCTGCGTCCACGAAATTTTAGACCGTGCTCCGCGGCAGGCACCACGCTTGGTCACAAAATTATAAATACCACCACGTCCGTTCTCATCACCCGGATACCAGTTCTGCACCGTTGAATATTTAATCGAGGCATCTTCCATCGCGACCAGTTCAACAACAGCGGCGTGAAGCTGGTTCTCATCACGCATCGGGGCTGTGCACCCTTCAAGATACGAAACGGAAGCTCTGTCTTCAACAATGATCAGCGTGCGTTCAAACTGCCCGGTATTACGACTGTTAATACGGAAGTAGGTTGAAAGCTCCATCGGGCACCGCACCCCTTCGGGCACATACACGAAAGAACCATCTGTAAACACAGCAGAATTCAGCGCTGAAAAGAAATTATCACCAACCGGCACCACGGTACCAAGATATTTTTTAACCAGCTCTGGATGTTCTTTAATCGCTTCAGAAATAGGGCAGAAAATAACTCCTGCCTCCTCAAGCGTTTTACGAAACGTCGTAACAACCGAGACACTGTCAAACACGGCATCGACGGCAACCGGCATGCGGGCCTGTTCACCCTCAGGCACTTCAACGCCTGCCAGCATAGCCTGCTCATGCAGAGGGATACCCAGCTTCTCATATGTTCTGAGCAGCTCCGGATCGACCTCCTCAAGAGATTTCGGGCCTGGCTTCTTTTTTGGCGCAGCGTAGTAATGCGCATCCTGATAGTCAATCGGAGGATGTGAGACCTTAGCCCACTCAGGCTCTTTCATCTGTAACCATGAACGAAAAGCAGCCAGACGCCACTCAAGCATCCATTCCGGCTCTTCTTTTCGCGCTGAAATCAGGCGAACAATATCCTCGTTCAGACCTTTTGGCGCGACATCCATATCAATGTCGGTTTCGAAACCCCATTTGTAGGACGAAAGGCCAAGCTTTTCTACTGCCTCGCGAGTCTCTGTCACTGCCGGCATTGTTCAGATCCCCCACATTGCCTCATCGTTTTTGTCGGCATCTCATTGCCTGAAAATGCAGATATAACGAATTCTTTCGATCGACTGTTTTGCATCACATCCAGAGAAATCTTCTCCAGAGCGTCACGTATCGCACTGTTCATTGCATCCCAGCTTCCACACATCCGACAGGAGACCCCGGCATCACACTCTCCTCCGTCGACACATGCTGTTAGCGCTATAGGTCCATCAACTGTCATAATAACGCTGGCTACCGAAATTTCAGACAATGGACGAGAGAGACGATACCCTCCTCTGGCCCCTCGCTGAGAAGTAACCAACCCGCCTGAAGCCAGCATTTTAAGCACCTTGGCCACTGTCGGCTCCGGAACACCGGTCTGTGTTGCAAGAAAAGGCGAAGTCACTACACCCTCCTGCCCCCCGAGAGTAACGAGGATCACAACAGCGTAGTCAGCCAGACGGGATATTTTTAGCATTATATTCTGCCACCTGATAAAAGACCTTTTGAGTCCTGTTTCAAACACATGACGTCAGACACCAGAAAGGTCAACCCAAAAGCACATTGTTTTTAACCTGAAAGACACACTTTTTACTGAGCATTCAGGCCAAACAATAATCTAAGAACAATAAAAAGAAGCGCACCCGCACCAAAACCGACGAGCGTGCCATTAAACCTGATAAACTGGAGGTCTTTACCGACACGCAGCTCAAGCTTTTCAGCGACCTGCACGCCATCCCAGCCGGCAACGACCTGAGCAATAAACTCTTCAATCTGCTCTCTGACAGACGGCAGCGCTCTGATCAGAACAGCATGAAGTTTATCAACAATTTCCTGCCGCAAGGCCTGATCATCTTTCAGCTGCCCGGCAAAGCGCCCCAGCGCATCCTGCAACATTGACGCTATACGCCCGTCGGGGTTTTCTGCGTCGGCTTCTGCCATACGACGAAACCGCCCCCAGATATCCGACCACCAGACGACAACACTCTCATGCGACAAAATACCCGTGATCGCACGTGACATTTCCTGACTTCTTTCAGGATCATGCTCAATCCGGTCAATCTGCGCACGGGCCCATGATGTAAATCCTTCTCGCAGGCCTGAATTCTGAGGGTCAACGCGATCAAGCTCCTTACTGACCGCGAACAAAACTTTGGTTGCTATAGAACCACCAATAGCCCAGCCCAGGAAGCGCCCGCCCTGCTCACGCACACGATCCTCAATCATTGTACGCAACGCACTCTCACGCGCCTGCAACCCCTCTTTGACCTGCTCCAGCAAATATGAAAGCACTTCCTGATGGCGGTCATTATCAACCATTGACCTGAGCGCTCTGGCCACGACCGGCGTCAGATTACTGCTACCCACCAGACTTGGTAAAATACGGCTTATAGCCTCTGAAGCACGGCCATCTTCAAGGCGGTCAAATGTCTGACGCACAGATGAAGAAAAAATACGTACCGCCATTTTCCGGGTTGCCGGATCATCAAGCGTTCCTGAAAGGATTGAGGGAATATCCAGCCGGTCAAAAACCCGCTTAACCTCCTCTTCCGTCAAAACCTGACGAGAAACGAAACGCCCCAGAGCACGACCCAGACGCTCTTTTTGCGCAGGAATGATCGCCGTATGCGGTACAGGCACCCCCAGCGGATGACGAAACAATGCAACAACAGCAAACCAGTCTGCCAGCCCGCCGACAACACCAGCCCGCGCACCAGAGCGCAGAACCTCCAGCCAGAAGGCCTCCTTAACCCAGCCTGCGGCCGGTGCCGCATACCCTGCCACAGTTAAAAGCACCATAAAGACAAGCAGAGCTGTCGCCGTCCACTGGTAGCGCCTGAGCGTTCTGCGCGCTTCTAAATCTGCTTCAGTATCAGGATAAGACGTCATAATTTTACCGACAGCACCCTCAGACAAACCGCCCAGGAGTACAACACATGCCAGAGAGAGAGAACGCTACCAGGGCTCGTAGCATGCTCATGTATATCTCACAGCACCAGGGAGACAAACCAGCAGGAGCATAAATGCAGCCATCGCTGATATCACCTCGCAAAATATGCCTCAGCCAGTATAGCAAGCACAACGATATTCTCTGAAACCGCAGAATCAGCGAGGTAAAAGCATTTCCTTAACCCATCTATCAGAGATATTTTATATAGTTCATTAAAATTTTGACACTTTCTTCACTTAAAAACCATAAAAAATTATCTGGAAAGAAGGTGTTTATACCCTGTCATTCCTTGGTTTCTTATAATAACGCCTTGCAAATCCAGGCTTTTACCCTGTTACGAGAGCATGTTAAGAACTGTCATGACCACAAAAATATCTGCTTCTCATTTTTTAAAAAAACACCCGATTATATCAGCCTTCGGCGGTTTTTTTGTTTTGTTTTGTATACTTATTCTGTTCTGGTCGTGGGACTGGTTCATCCCCCTGATCAATACGCGCCTTACGGCGCTGCTGCACCGCAAAACAACAATTGAACACCTGCATATTTCCCCTGGGTTTGTAACAACCGTACGCGTTGAGGGTTTAAAAATCACACAGCCCGCGACTTTCAGTGGCGAAAAACGTCCCTTTGCGACTGCACAGGAGATCACGGTTTCATTCAGTGTCATCGATTTTATCAAAGACAGAAAAATTCATCTGCCAGCCGTTATGCTCAACGGTGCCGATGCCGATCTGATTGCTCTCAAAAATGATTTAAATAATTTTACATTCACTGAAGATGGAAAACCTGCTCAGCAAAAAAGCTCAGGCTCATTCACTCTTCCTCAGATCGACAAACTCTCAGTTACTGCAACACGCCTGCATGTCGTCTACGCCCCCCTTCAGGCTGATATCACAGCGACAATTCAGGCTGATCCGACCACTCAGAACAGCAGAGGTATTCTGCATATCAATGCCAGTGGCCGCTATGCGAAACAGCCTGTCACAGCAACCTTTACGGGCGGAGCGCTACTCTCTGTCATGAGTAAAAATAACCCGTATCCTGTCGATCTGAAAATACAGAACGGTGAAACAACAGCCTCTCTGGCCGGGCAGATTGACCAGCCCATGACTTTCTCCGGCGCGCAGCTTAAACTCCATTTTGCCGGGCCGGATATGGCCTTGCTTTACCCCCTTACCGGCGTGCCCATTCCACACACTCCGGCTTACGCCATCACTGGCAACCTTGATTATAACCGCGACAAAATTGTTTTCAAAAACTTCTCAGGGCAACTTGGAACCAGTGATATCGGCGGCACAATTCAGCTCAACCCACATACAAAACCAGTATTTGTTGAGGCTGAACTTTTTTCAAAACAGGTCAACCTGAGTGACCTCGGAGGTTTTATCGGCGCCTCTCCCGACAAAACCGCTCAACAGAAAAAAAGCGACACCAGAAGCGATGCTATTTTACCTGTAACACCTATCAATATTCCTAAGCTCAATGCTGTTAATGCACATCTGACGTATCACGGCACACATATTGAGAACAAAAACCTTCCGCTCGATAATATTGATGTCGATTTTTCTGTCACAAACGGAGCTATTACACTCAAAAAGCTAAATTTTGGTGTAGGAAGCGGCACCATAGCCAGCACAGCGAGCCTGAAACCCGCAGGAAAACTCTTTGACACGAGTGCCCGCGTTGATTTTTCACGCATTGACCTGGGTCATATTATGCAGGCCACGGTGAAGTCAAAAGCAAAAGGAATTATCGGTGGGCACATGACACTCACCGCAAGAGGGAACTCTGTTGCCAGCCTGATGGCCGCAGGTAATGGAGGATTGACACTCATTCTCGATCAGGGCGGCAATATTACCGCTTTTTTACCAAATCTGCTCGGCCTGCAGCTTGCCAACGCTGTCATGACAGCTATCGGCATCCCCTCGCATACTGAAATACACTGCTTCATAACGGATATGCCTCTTAAAAATGGTATCGCTTCAACAAAGGCTTTACTGCTTGAAACAGGTGAGGCCCGCACCACGGGCACAGGTACGATAGATTTTCGTAATAATACACTCAACTATTACCTGACGACACGCTCACGTGGCTTCACAATCGCCTCCCTCCCCGGAGCTTTTCATATTTATGGCCCGATAAAAGACCCCACCATTTTACCTGGTGCAGAAATTATTGGGCGTGCAGCCATCGCCGCCGGCCTGGGTGTCGTGTTCCCGCCTCTGGCACTTCTTCCGACAATCCAGCTCGGTGTCGGCAATAAATCCCTCTGCGCCACAGCGGTAAAGGAAGTCAACGCAGCACCAAGCTCTGGCATTACCACCGGAAATCTATCTCGTTCCACCAGCACTCTGAATAAAAATGGCATTACAAACCACCAGCCTGCCCGACGCAGACCACCGGCAAAGTCGAACACTATGACACCAGCAGAAGTACGGGCAGCATGGCGTATAAAAC
>NZ_JOPI01000166.1:0-2108 GCF_002153695.1 Acetobacter sp. DsW_059 | reverse complement strand
TGTCCGCAATCCATATCGCTGCAAGCTTCATCTTCTATCTCAAAGAATGAGTCCTGAGCCTAAAAAAGATTTCTGCAAAATACATATCAGCGCGCCTCCACTCCCCGAACAACAAGCCATCGCCGCTGTCCTGACCACAGCGGACGAAGAAATCACAGCCCTTGAATCCGACCTCTCGCGCCTGCGTCAGGAGAAGAAAGCCCTGATGCAGCAGCTTCTCACGGGCAAGCGCCGCGTGACGGTCGATTAAGGTATTTCAGTTTACAGGATATTTGAACATTATGGTTTCTGCCCCAAAATTTCAGGAAGAATACAGTGCCAAACTCCCGGCACTAGCCCTGCTCAGCACCCTCGGCTGGCGGTTTCTGCCACCATCCGAGGCGCTGGCCTTGCGGGGTGGCAAGCAGAGTGCCGTGGTGCTGGACACTCTCCTGCGGGCGGAACTGAAAAAACGGCGCTTTACGTTTGAAGGACAGGAACACAGCCTGTCCGATCAGGCCATTAATGCGCTGGTCTCCCACGTCACGCATCCGGACTTTGTCTCCGGCCTGCGCGACGCCAATGACAAGATGACCACGCATCTGCTGTTCGGTATTGCCATCACCCAGTTTATTAACGGGCGCAAGGCCAACCCGACCATCGCCCTGATTGACTGGCAGAACCCGGACAACAACAGCTTCACCTTCACGGAAGAATTCAGCGTCCTGCGCACGGATCTGACCCAGACCCGCAGGCCGGACATTGTCTGTTTCGTTAACGGTATTCCGCTGGCCGTGATCGAGGCCAAGCGCCCCGATGGTCAGCCGGGCAAAGGCCCGACTGTGGACGCCGGGATTTCCCAGACCATCCGCAACCAGAACAAGGACGAAATTCCGCAGCTTTTTGCCTACAGCCAGCTTCTGCTCTCCATCACCGGTCATGAAGGGCGCTATGGCACCTGCGGCACACCCAAGAAGTTCTGGGCAAGCTGGAAGGAAGAGGACATCCCCGAAAGCCGGATGGAGGCGCTCAAGAACACGCCACTCTCGTCAGCCCAGAAAGACGCACTGTTTGCCGAGCGAAAACCGTCTGACCGCGCGTGGTTCGAAGACTGGTCCTCCCGACCGCTGCATGTCACGGATCAGGACCGGTTGCTGATCGGCCTGCTTTCCCCCCAGCGCCTGCTGGACATGGCGCGGTTCTTCACGCTGGTCGACCGCAAGGCGGGCAAGATCGTGGCCCGCTATCAGCAGGTCTTTGGCATCAAGCGCCTTTTGGAACGAATCAAGTCCCGCCGCAGCGATGGCGGGCGTGAGGGCGGCGTGGTCTGGCACACCACGGGGTCCGGCAAGTCCTTCACCATGGTGTTCCTCAGCCGCGCCCTCATTCTGGATGACGATCTCAAGCAGTGCCGTATTCTGGTGGTGACGGACCGCAAGGATCTGGAACGCCAGTTGAGCACCACCTTCTCCACCGGCGGCGAACTGGCAGACAAGAAGGATAAGGAAGAGGCGCTGGCCACGTCCGGCCGCCGTCTGGCGCAGCAGATCGGGCATGGGCAGGAGCGGATCATCTTCTCCCTCATCAACAAGTTCCATACCGCCACCACCCTGCCCGAATGTCATAATGACAGTGCGGATATCATTGTGCTGGTCGATGAAGGGCATCGCAGTCAGGGCGGTGAAAACCATGCCCGCATGAAGCACGCGCTCCCCAATGCCGCCTTCATTGCCTTTACAGGTACCCCGCTGCTCAAGGGCAGTGAAACCACCAGCCGGTTCGGCAGGATCATCCACTCCTACACCATGCAGCAGGCCGTCTCGGACGGGACCGTCACGCCCCTGCTCTATGAGGAGCGCAAGCCCGATCTGGATGTGAACGACCGCGCCATTGACGCCTGGTTTGAACGCATTACGCAGGGATTGACCGCGGATCAGATTACGGACCTCAAGAAGCGCTTTGCCCGCGCCAATCAGGTCTACAAGGCCGATGACCGCATCCGGCTGATTGCCATGGATCTGGCCACGCATTTTGACAACAACATCGACAAGGATCTCAAGGGCATGCTGGCCTGTGACAGCAAGCTCTCCGCCATCCGCTACAAGCAGTATCTGGATGAGGTCGGTCTG
>NZ_JOPI01000165.1:0-6343 GCF_002153695.1 Acetobacter sp. DsW_059 | reverse complement strand
GTGACAGCAAGCTCTCCGCCATCCGCTACAAGCAGTATCTGGATGAGGTCGGTCTGTTCGAGAGCGCCATCGTCATGAGCCCGCCCGATACGCGCGAAGGCCATACGGAAGTGGATGAACGTAAACAGCCGGAAATTGAGGACTGGTGGAAAGAGAATGTCGGTAGCCAGAGCGAAGACGACTACACACGCGGTGTGATTGAGCGTTTTGCAGATGAGGCATCCACGCTCAAGTTGATCATCGTGGTGGACAAGCTACTGACCGGCTTTGATGAACCGAAGAACGCGGTGCTCTATATCGACAAGCCGCTGAAGCAGCACAATCTGCTCCAGGCCATTGCCCGCGTGAACCGCCTGCATGACCAGAAGACGCACGGACTGCTGATCGACTATCGCGGCATTCTGGCTGAACTGGACACCACACTGACCAAATATGACGAGCTGGCGGCCGAAAATGTCGGCGGGTATGATCCGAAGGACATTGCCGGGCTCTATAGCCAGATGAGCACGGAATACCGCGAGCTCCCGGCCTTGCATAAAGCACTCTGGGCTATTTTTGACGGTGTGAAGAACAGGAGTGACCTCCAGCAGCTACGTGCCGTGCTGATGCCCCGCATGGTGGAGGAACACGGCCAGATGGTGGACGTGAACCTCAAGCGCCGGGATGACTTCTATGAGGCGCTGACGAAGTTTGCGGCCTGCCTGAAAGTCGCCCTGCAATCCGTGGCGTTCTTTGAAGACACCAGCTTCACGGAAAAGGACCGGGCCACCTACAAGGAGACGCTGAAGCAGATGACCAGCCTCCGCCAGATGGTGATGCAGGATACGGGGGAAACAGTCGATTTCGACCAGTATGCCGAACAGGTGAAGAAGTTGCTGGACCGGCATGTAGCCGGTGTGAAGGTTCATGAATCCGAAGGGCTCTATGCAGTCGGCAAGATGGGCCAGAAGCCGGAAGACAATAAACCTGAAAACTGGAGTGAGGAAAAAACCCGTAACGAGACGGATCTGATCCGAACCCGTGTGACGAAAATGATCGACCACGAGATGCAGGATGATCCGTATGCCAAGGAAGCCTTCTCAGCATTACTGCGGAAGGTGATTGAAGAAGCGAAGACGTTGTTCGATCACCCACTCAAGCAGTTCATGCTGTTTCAGGAGTTCGAGGAACAGGTAGCCAACCGCAAACTGGAAAACATTCCGTCTGTTTTTGACGGGCATCGTCATGCGCAGGCCTATTATGGCGTGTTTCTAAAAACTCTGGCAGCGATCTTCAACCACAAACAGACAGATGAAGAGCAGCAACGCTGGATTGATCTGGCGTTCCAGATTGACACAGTTGTGGACAAGGCGGTGCGGGAGAACTCGCTTAGCCGTCCGGATATGGAAAAAGCCGTTCGCCAACAGCTTCTGGGGCTGCTCTTCACTGTCGGTCAGCGGGTTGGCTTTGGGATCGACAAAGCGCAGGAGGTCATCGAGCAGGTCATTCAGATCATGCGGGCTGGTCCGGCTGATCACGCGGGACAGTAAGTATGTCCGAAACGGACAAACGCATTCTGACCTATGGCGGCGAGCAGATCGGCGTCGATCTCGTCACACGGACGGGCCGCGGCACGACCTTACGTATCAAGGTCCATCCCGATCTGAGCGTTGAGGCCGTTGTGCCCGAGGGCACGACTGACGCCGATTTGGACAAGGTACTTCGGCTGAGAACCCGCTGGATCTGGCAGAAGCTGCGAGATTTCAAAGCGGTGCAGGAACATGCCACACCGCGAGACTATGTCAGTGGGGAAAGTCATTTCTATCTGGGGCGGCGGCATCTTCTGAAAGTGCATCATCAGCCTGATACGCCTGAAACCGTGCGGATGTTGCGAGGACGACTGGAGGTGTCTGTGCAGGACCGCAGCGCCTTACGGATTCAGAAGCTTCTGGAACTGTGGTATGTTACGCGGGCACAGGACGTGTTCCGCCATCGTTTGTCTGCCCTTCTTCCCACAACGTTGTGGGTCAGAACATCTCCTGCTCTGAAGCTTCAGATGATGCAGACACAATGGGGCAATTGCTCACCGGGAGGTACCATCACGCTGAACCCGCATCTGGTCAAAGCCCCACGGGACTGCATTGATTATGTGATCCTGCATGAGCTCTGTCATTTGAAGGAGCATAATCATGGCCCAGCCTTCTGGGGACATCTGGAACGTGTCATGCCGGACTGGGAACGGCACAAGGCCCGGCTGGACGGGATGGCGGAAATGATGCTGCAAAAATAGTACGCTTTGACTGCAATGGGGGGGGGGCAAACAGAATGTCCGGTTCCGAATAGAAAATGCAAAAATTGGACATTCAAGACTGCGCTATAATCGCAACTATAATTCCCACTTTATTATTGTTAAAAATAAGAGACATTATCCTGCACCGTGAGACCTCCAGTCAAACATCCCTCATAATCTCGTCTCGCCCACACGCTCACCTAACCTAACCTAGAACGGTAAACACTGTGTCTTGACTGTGCGTTAATGATCTAAAAACTGGGTCACATATAGAAGTTGAAATCGGCCAACGTTCACAGGAGGAATCATGTTTGATGAGAGAGCTGTACAAACGGCGAAGATTTGGAAGGAATTAGGGGCACTACGTGCGTCGTCCGGTCTGAGGGCAGAACAGTTCGAGCAGTTCACGCTGATGGTGATTGGTTTCATACTTTTGGAGCAGTCGATAAAGTATACGACTTTCCAGATGATCTCTCGAAAGTTAGCCAACCAAGAGAGTGAAAATTTTAACGGTCTGACAACTCAGAGTTTTTACAATTACGAGGGGGATTTTCGTTCTGCATGGATGAACACGTGGCAGCATCTGATCCACGATTTTCTGCCTATAAATAGAGACGGTATGCCGAGCGAGGTCGGATCCTTTCAAGCATTCGCCCGTATTGTTTCGACGCTCGATAGATTAGATGAAAGATGGGAGACGAAGGAGGACTTCCTGCTGGATTGTTTTGATGAGGTGTTTCATCGAGTTATGAGCCGCTTAGCCGGGACTGGGTACCGCAGTGGCGACGCAGCCGCCATTCTAGCGGCACACTTGTCAATACACGATCGCAGTATTTCGGAGTATTTCGCAATAACGGGCGAGTTCGCTGTGCAGCATGCCCTCATCAATTCGAATACTTTCGCCCACATAGCTGTGCTCGACCGGCTGAATTTCTTCATAGATCTGCGTCTGTTCCTGCATTCGATTGATACGAACGACGATACATCCAATGTAGACGATCCCGAGTTCTTTCGCGGCAGTGGTTTTTTGCTGATTGACCATCCGAGCCGAGCAACGTCCGGTCGACATCAGTATTTATCAAGATGGGCCGATTGCCAAAGTTCGCTTCAGGCCTTGGACTACATCGGAGGGGCTCTATCCTATTCTGGAGCAACCTTGGTCATCGTTCCCGGTGTTGATCGATCAGCCAAGGGTTGGCGAAACAATCTGCGAAGCGAGCTTGTGCAAAGCGGTTATCTACTCGCAGTAATCGACCTTCCTCATGATCGTCGACATGGATCACGCAAGCAAGTATCGGCTTGGCTCCTCGGGAAAAGGGGGCAGGCAAACGATACTGTTTTGATGGTTGACGCACATGGTCTCGCTGGCAGAGGAGAATTTCGCGACGTTGGCATCCTGATGGCTTTCGTGGCTGAGATTGTGTTGCTTGGTACATCGGATGGGTGGCGCTCTGGGAGCACTCCAGGGAAGAAGCGATTCAAATCGGACGATGTAGAAGCAATGCTGGAGGCTTACTTCAAGGACGGGTATCGAGACGTGGAAGGTGTCTGCCAGCGTATTGATGTTGGCGAACTCGCTGAGAAGACCTACACCCTCGCTGCGTCTGTCTATATTGACGGCGCGCACAACGGGACGAAGCGTAAAACTTTCATGCCGTTGCTCAACAGTGACCCCGTATTAGAGGTCCTGCAGCAAAGACATAAACACGGAACGCGCATTTACGTCATTGGCAACAATGGAGAAGGCAAGAGCACTTTGCTCGGGGATTTAGCGGATCGTTTGGTGAAGGACAGTCAGCATGTCGTTGGTATCTCGTTCGGACTGACGGATCGGTTTCCCTTCAAGCCGCCCAAGCGAGATGGACAGCAGTTCATCTATGTCGGGGCCCGTACTTCGGAACGTAGCATTGCGCTTAGCCGCACTTCGGCGGACATTAATCGGATGGTGCGCGAGATCCATGTGAGCACCGAGAAGCTCAAGGTCTTCAACGCGCTCATGGGACAAATAGGCTTCGGCCAACGTCGATACTTAGTGCCATTCGGCAAGAACAGATCTTTCGATGACGACCAAGAGCACTACGCTGAACTGTTGCAACTCACAGAAAATGCGGATGAAAACTTACGCATTTGGCAGATAGCAGACGAGAGCAATTACGAGTTGGGTCTCATGAGAGAAGAAACCCAGCGTTCGATCACGAGATTTGGCCAGTTGAGTTCGGGGGAGCAGCAGCTACTGACCTTGGCGCTCAAGCTCACAGCATACGCCGACAGAAGCACTGTGATTCTGGTAGACGAACCCGAATTGAGCCTTCACGTGAACTGGCAGCGCGCCATTCCAGGGATGTTGCAGACCGTCGGCTCCCACACGGGTTGCTCAATGGTCGTGGCGACGCATTCCCCTATTGTTATAGCCAGTGCCAACGATTGCGACGATAAATGTTTTGTCGCTCGCAGGCATGGATTGAAGGAACTAAGTATTCATCAGCGTCGATCCGTCGAGACGGCGTTGTTCGATGGATTCCGGACCTACACGGCGAACAATCGGCAAGTGCACGAGCGCTGCGCAGCTATCGTGTCCCAAACCATCCAGCGTCTCAATGCACGGTCAACCTTACAGGATGAAAATCTTCCGACCCTAGAGGCGCTACACGAAGAATTGGAATTGATGGATCAGATTATTCGGCTGGCCAGCCCGGCGCAGTTTTCGCATGCGCAGGAAGACCTGGATTTGGTCGCTCGCACTCGTGCAGCCATCGATGAACTCGCATCAATCGAAGAAAGCAACGCCACATGAGTTGGTTCGAGGGATCAGAACCGTCGGAGATGGAAATGCGTCGAGAGATCAGTCTGTACCTCAGTGTGGCGCATGGAACCAAGAAGCATGTCCCTCGCACGCAGGTGCTGCTTCGAAACTTGTGGATAGAGGCTCGCTTACGTGCTGTTGATGTTTGGCCAAGTCTGAACACGTTGGCCGATGTTACGTCACGCGGAACCGTCAATGGAGCCTCAATCAAGTCCGCCTTTAGGCACAGGCTGTTGAAAGCGCAGGGGGGACGATGTTGTTATTGCCGCCGCTGGCTGGTCAATACGGCGTATGCTAAACCCATCGAGCACATCCTTCCGCGGCGCCACTATCCGCAGTTCTCCATTGAGTTCTGGAATTTGGCAGTGGCTTGCAGTGATTGCAACGGCTTCAAGACCGATGACGTGTGGGGCTCTATCCCGATAACGCAGCACCTATATCCAAAGGCCCAGGAATTCACCGACGCGTTCCACCCTAGGTTTCATCGATATGATGACCATGTCCGTTACCTGAGGCTCGAGACTAACGTAAGTTCGGTCGTTCTATTCACCGGATTGACTCGCCAAGGTCGGCATCTGTGCAGTTCGCTGCTACACCGCATTGCGGCCAAAGAGACATTGGTCGAGAACAATCCAGCTTTGGCACCGGCAATGAAACAGATACGCAGCTTCGAGGCGAAGGCCGAGGGTATGCGTCTAGAGCGTTTCGAAGCCTTCTGTGAAGCGCTCGACCAAAACGTCATGCGCCTGATCGAGTAGTACAACCCTTCACCGATTTCTGGATATCTCCTGACAGTCCGCTATGGAGAAATAAAATCGCGACGTTGCTTGTCCATTATGAGGCGTAAGCTGTCTGTCGGCTACAAGCCCGATGATCAGCTGTTCATTTGGACGCTACTGGATTCCTCCAGCTGACTTTTTCTTCTGAACCGTACAGATCGTGCATTACTGGCAGCGTCGAAATTATCAGATTATCGAGAAAGAGAATCGATCCCGCCTCATCATTGTTTCACGTTCTGGCTGGTGCATAAGCCAATTGACATATGTGAGATTTCTACTGACGACAGCGATTGAGCAATGCCGTTGAGGTCGAGCTGTCGATATCACATGGCCTGGATTAAATTCCTGTACCAGTGCCTCAACAGCCCCCTCGCCGGAAAGGCGGCAGACAGCTCAAGAGTGACAATTGTATCTGTCCTTTCCCAAATACGAGCTGCCGCCTTAGAGCATAATCCTATTCCAATTGATCATTTTTTGATTTCTGATCTTTTA